>JASFLD010000663.1:0-3002 GCA_050118275.1 Gemmatimonadales bacterium | reverse complement strand
GTGAGCCTCGCCATCGCCCCGAAGGAGATTCTCGGGCTGGTGGGCGAGTCCGGTTCCGGCAAATCCACCTACGGCAAGACGCTGATCGGCCTGCACGACAAGACCGCCGGGGAAGTGATCTTCGACGGCGAGCTGCTGCCCGGGCGCTATCACCCGACGGACTTCCAGCGCCACGCCAGGCGGATGCAGATGATCTTTCAGGACCCCTACTCGTCGCTCAATCCGCGGATGACCGTGGGCGAGATCATCGGCGAGGGGCCGCGGCTGCACACGAGGGACACGACCGCTCGGATCCGCGACCGGGTGGCCAGCTGGCTCGAGCGCGTGGGTCTCAACGGCGACCACATGTCCCGCTACCCGCACGAGTTCAGCGGCGGCCAGCGCCAGCGCATCGGCGTCGCCCGGGCCCTGATCATGGAGCCCGACTTCGTGGTGTGCGACGAGCCCATCTCGGCACTCGACGTCTCCGTGCAGGCCCAGGTGGTCAACCTGCTCGATGAGCTCAAAGCCTCCATGGGGCTCACCCTGCTGTTCATCGCCCACGACCTCTCGATGGTCCGCTACGTGAGCGACCGGATGGCGGTCATGTACCTGGGCACGGTGGTGGAGCTCGGTCCGGCAAACGACGTGTTCTTCAATCCCAAGCACCCCTACACGGAGATCCTCGTCGCCTCCAACCCGGAACCGGACCCGGAGTCGGAGCGGCACCGATACTCCACCCAGATCCGCGGCGAGATCCCGAGCCCGGTGAACGTCGGCCCGGGCTGCCGCTTCGCCGGCCGCTGCCCGAAGGTGATGGACGTGTGCCGCACCAACACGCCGGAGCTCATTCCGCTGACCAACGTGGACGGGAACCGAGAAGTCGCTTGTTTTCTGTATTAGGCGCGCCAGAGGCGCGCCGCGCTCGGTGGTGTACTACTCGAATCACTACGACGCTTTAGAGCTGTTGTTCTGTTCGTTCGCGCTTGTCGGGCGGTTACCGGGATCGAACTGAGGGCAGACCTAAAGCGTCGTAGTAGCGCAGGTCGAATGACGTTCAGCGAGGCGCGCCTCTGGCGCGCCAAAAAAAAGGGACGCCGAAGCGTCCCTTTTTTTCAGGCGGAATCAGCTCACTGGCCGAACTGATACCGTACCGACGCGCCGTAGATACGCGGCTCGGTCAGGAAGTAGTTCCTGTAGAAGCCGGAGGTATCCGAGGTCAGATAGTGGCCGGTCACGTTGTTGGCGTCCGCGATGTTGCGGACGAAAAGACGTCCCTGCCACTGGCCGTCGTTGCTCGTGTAGATCAGCGACGCGTTGTGCTGATCCCAGGAATCGATCTCATCAGCCACCGTGTTGAACTCACGCGCGTAGGACTTGCTCTGCCAGTAGTAGTCCCAGCGCACCATCAGCGAACCGGCGATGGCCGGGATGTCCCAGGTGTAGTCCAGGCCGAGCTTGATGTTGTGCTTCGGCGTGTTGGGCAGCTCGTTGCCGTCCAGGTCCGTTTCCAGACCATCCGAAGTATTGACACCGAACGTGTTCGCAAGGCAATTTCGCGAAAAGACCGCCGGGGTACCGTCGGGGTAGTCGAGCCCTGGGCCGAGTGGCAAACCACACGCGAGGGCGCCCGCCACCCCATCCTTCTCGGCGACGAAGTTGACCCCGATGGTAGCCCCTGAATCGATGTTGTTCAGCGTGATCCAGTCCGGATTGTCCGCCGTCCTGTTGGTGGGGTCCACCGAGAAGCTGTTCACCACCTTCGTGTGCGTGTACGAGTAGGCCAGGTCGATGCCCACACCCGGCAGCGCATCCGGGCGCCAGAACATCTCCGCCTCGACCCCCCAGATCTTCGCATCGATGTTGTCGTTCAACGACGTGTTGTTGGCGATACGGGTGACCTGCAGGCCCTTGTAGTCGTAGTAGAACACCGCCCCGTTCACAACCATGGAGCCGTCCATGAAGGTGTTCTTCGTGCCGACCTCGAACGCATCGATCTGCTCGGGATCGAACGAGAACTTCGAGCTGGACTGGAAATCCGTCGGAATCGCGGGATTGAGGCCGCCGGGCTTGTAGCCCCGGGAGTAGAACGCATAGATCATGGAGTCATCCCCGACGAACCAGTCGAACCCGGCGCGGCCGCTCCACTCGGTGAACTTGAAGCTGGTGGGAGAACCCGTCAGAGCGCGGGTCTCCGCGGCCTGCGGTACCGGCGGCAGCGAGGCTGCCAGTGCGATCCGCTCGGCGCTATACGCAGGAGTTGCCTCTGCCGCGGTGATCTGCGACTGGGTGATCCCGTAGAGCTGCAGCAACGCGGTCTGATCGCCGGCGGGCGCTCCATCGAGGAATCCGGCAAGAGAGGTTCGCACGAACGTGGTCTCACCCAAAGCCCCGGCCAGGGCCCCGTTCAGATCGAAAGAGTTGAACAGCACGCTGGTCGAGTAGCTCTCACGGGTATCCTCGTTGTAACGCAGACCCAGCGTGAACTTGAGCTTGTCCGTGATGTCGTAGTATGCCTCACCGAAAACCGCCCAACCTTTTGAGATACTGGGCTCAGCAGGATCGGTGGTGTTGTCGAAGAAACCGGGATAGGAGCCAGCCACGTCGAGGGCGTTGCTAAACACGTAGTAGTCGCCATAGCTCTTGGTTTTGTAGGCGTTCGATCCCAGCACGAAGTTGAACTTGCCCTCGAAGCTGGACTGCATCTTGCCTTCGATGGTCCAGTACTCGCTGTGCCCGTCGGCCTGGTCGTACGCGAAATTGACCGAGCCATCGATGCCTTCCAGCGTGCACCCGCCGATCGGGTTGCTCGCGGCGAGCGCACCGGATGTGCCGTCGTTGTAGTTACACGGTCCCGACCGCCAGTCGTCGCCGGCCTTACCGGCGGGCCGGGATACCGGGAAGCTGCCCGCCAGGCCGTCGTAGAGCAGGTTGCCCGTATCCATGAAATAGTCCTGCTGATACAGCCAGTCCCGTTCCTGCCAGGCACCGGTCAGGCCGAGCTGGATGGTGTCGAAGTCATA
>JASFLD010000662.1:0-3005 GCA_050118275.1 Gemmatimonadales bacterium | reverse complement strand
AGCTGCTCACGTTCATCTTCAACGTTCGCCGTGCTGGCGACGAAGCGCTGCCCCTCATCTGCAACGCGATGCGCGGGATCGCAGACTTCGTGCGCGACAACATGGCATCGTACCCGCCTGACCTCTTTCCCGCCTATTCGGCCGGCGTCTACCTGGATTCGCCTGGCGCCGTCGATGGCGAAGACATGCTCGCCGGCCTGACAGGCGACGGCGGAGTGTACTGCCGGCCGGTCCAGTAGCAGTCGGCGAATTCGCGGCTGTTCGCCTCTCGAATCGCGCACGAGTCGCGCCCGTGGCCAGCGGTGACTGCGGGCTCTCGAGTTGTTGAACGAATCCAACGGAGCGCGGTTGGTATGCAACAGAATCGAGAGCAGCCGGGCTACTAAGAGTGGCGTCGATTAGCGATGTCGCGATTGTATGAGATTTGCATGGTAATATGACATTCCTCAAAAGCGCCGCTCCCGCTTCTCGCTAAGGCGGCGTGGTGCGTATCCTCAACCATCATAGGAGGCAGAGCATGAAGAAGCTCAGACTGAGCGTCGAAGAGCTCGAGCAGCGGATCGCCCCCAGCGTGCCGCCGGGCCTGCAGGGCTACGAGGGCCAGCCCGGCAACCAGGGCGGCGGTGGCGGCGGCGGCCAGCAGGGCTACGAGGGCCAGCCCGGCAATCAGGGCAACGGCCTGGGTGGTTATGAGGGCCAGCCCGGCAACCAGGGCGGGTGATAACCTGGTAGTACCGCCAGGGGGGTAGACGAACGGGCGACAGGCTGCGCCAAAGGTCAGTCTGTTGCCCGTTTCCCCGTCGGATCTGTCAATGACCACCGCTTGTGCCAAGCTTCGTGCCGATTTGTTGATCAGCCGGCATGACTCGCCGGAAGGGCCGTACTTCGTCCTCAAGAACCCGGCGAGCGGCAGGTTCTTTCGGCTGCTCGAGGAAGAGTACTTCATCGCTCAGCAGCTGGACGGGTCGACGCCGCTCGAGGCCGTCCGGGAGCGGGTCACCGAGCAGTTCGAGGTTGAGGCCGATCTAGGCGATCTGCGGGAATTCGTCGGACAGCTCGGCTTGGGCGGGCTGCTGGAGGGTGATCGGGCTGAAGGTGGTCACAGTCGCCGCGCCTTGCGAGGGAGCGTCCTCTGGCTGCGGGTGAAGGCTTTCGATCCGGATCGGCTGTTCGACTGGCTGCTGCCCAGGATAGGATTCTTTTTCACACCGTACTTCGTTGTCGGTTCGGCGGGCCTGGTCGTGCTGGCGCTTACGCTGACGTTCGCCAACCACTCGGCGATCGCCCACGATGTGTGGCAGTTGTGGGGTTTTCAGAGCTTGCTGCTTGCCTACCTGATCGTATTCTTGGTGATCATCGTCCACGAATTCGCTCACGGCCTGACCTGCAAGCACTTTGGTGGCAAAGTCCACGAGATCGGATTTCTCTTGATCTACTTTCAGCCGGCGTTCTACTGTAACATCAGCGATGCCTATCTGCTGCCCGAGAAATCGAAGCGATTGTGGGTGACGTTCGCGGGCGCTTATATCGAGCTGTTTCTCTGGGCTTTGGCCACATTGGCCTGGCGGGTCACCGAGCCGGGAACCTGGCCCAATTCATTCGCGCTGGTGGTGGTGGCCACATCGGGCATCAAGCTGTTCTTCAACCTCAACCCGTTGATCAAGTTGGACGGTTACTATCTGTTGGTCGACTTGCTCGAGGTCCCGAATCTGCGGCAACGCGCCTTCTCCTTCATACGGGCCTCGGTCAGGCGGTTGTTGGCGAGGCCGGTGGCGCCGGGAGCGCTCGAAGCGACCCCCCGGGAGAAGAGGATCTTCTGGGGCTACGGATTGGTGGCCCTGGTCTTCTCTTACTGGCTCCTGTCGGTGATCGCGCTGAGGTTCTTCGGCTGGATGACCGCGCGTTGGCAGGGCTGGGGATTCGCGATGTTTACAGTCTTGCTCATTACCGTGCTGTGGGGTCCGCTGAAGCGGGGGTTCACACGACTTCGTGATGGCCTGGTGGCCATGCGTCGTCGGCCGACGTTTGGACGCCGCTGGCGATTCGCGGCGGTGCTATTGGCCGTCTTCGCTCTCCTCTACGTCACGCACGTGCAACTGAGGGTGGCGGGCGAGTTCACGCTCCTACCATCGGACAACGCCGATGTCCGTGCGGAGGTCGAGGGGATCATCGAAGAGGTTTACGTCGACGAAGGGAGTCGGGTCGGTGCGGGTGATCCCATCGCGCGCCTCGCCGATCGTGAGTACCGAGCGCGGCTGCGGATGGTCGAAGCGGACATCGAGGAGAGGCGTGCCAACTTGCGACTGCTAAGGGCTGGGCCGCGCCAGGAAGAAGTGGAGTTGCAGAGGACCGCCGTTGCCAAGGCCGACGAACGCGTGAGATACGCGCTGTCCGAGTTGGAGCGCTTGCAACAGCTGTTGGCGATAAAGGCGACGTCGCGGAAGGACTTCGAACGGGCGCAGGAGGAAGTGGCGGTCCTTCTGAAGGAGCACGAGGAGGCGCAGGGGCGTCTCGACATCCTTCTAGCCGGTAGCCGACCCGAACAGATCGCCGCGCTCGAGCAGGAGATCGAGCGCTCGGAAGCCGAGCGCCAGCGGCTCATCGATCAGCTTGAACGGGTGACGCTCTACGCTGCGCACGCCGGCGTCATCGTGACGCCGAAACTCAAGTCGAAGCTCGGCGAGTACGTCGAGCCAGGCGACCTGGTGGCCGAAGTCCATGCGGTGGATGTAGTGCTGGCGGAGATCGCCGTGTCGGAACGTGATATCGGCGAAGTGCACGTGGGGCAGCGCGGCGTACTACGATTTCGTGCCTATCCCGACCACAGCTTCGAGGGAACCGTATCGGCCATCGCCCCGGCGGCGGAGGTCGATCCGAGCGGTCGTGGTGGCCGGATCGTGAAGGTGAAGATCGAGCTAGAAAACAGCGATGGTTTGCTCAAGCCGGAGATGACCGGCTACGCGCGCATATACTGCGGCAAACGTCGGGCCCTGGACATACTGACG
>JASFLD010000661.1:0-3011 GCA_050118275.1 Gemmatimonadales bacterium | reverse complement strand
AGGCCGTTGGCGAAGCTGGTTGCGTTCGCAACCGCCGGCGTCGAACCCGAGCTCATGGGTATCGGTCCCGCACTGGCGGTTCCAAAAGTCCTCGCGCAGGCGGGGCTCACCCTCGACGACATCGGTCTGGTGGAACTCAACGAAGCGTTCGCCTCGCAGGCGGTCTACGTGCAGCGCGAACTCGGTATCCCCGAAGGGAAACTCAACGTCAACGGCGGCGCTATCGCCCTGGGCCATCCGCTCGGGTGCACGGGGGCGAAACTCTCCACCACGCTCATCCACGAGATGCGCCGTCGCGGGGTCGAATACGGAATCGTGACCATGTGCGTTGGCGGAGGCATGGGGGCAGCGGGTATATTCCAGACAGTTCAGCCGTAAGGAGATGACATGACGGTCGAGGCCATCAGAAAGGGAGGGGGCTTTCTCCTCGAGGAGACCGACCCCTCCGAGGTCTTCATTCCGGAGGATTTCGACGACGAGCAACGGATGTTCGCGAAAACAGCCGAGGACTTCGTGCACAATGAGGTGCTCGCAAACCTCGCACGCACCGAGGCCAAGGAAGAAGGCCTGATGGCCGAGTTGCTGCGCAAGGCAGGGGAACTCGGGCTGCTCATGATCGACATCCCGGAAAAGTACGGCGGCCTCGAGCTGGACAAGGTGACCTCCATGCTCGTCTCCGAGGTGATCTCCAAAGGGGGAGCGTTCGCCACCACCTACGGCGGACACTGCGGAATCGGGAGCATGCCCATCGTGTTCTTCGGCACCGAGGAGCAGAAGCAGAAGTATCTGCCGCGGCTCGCCACCGGCGAGATCATCAGCTGCTACGCGCTCACGGAAGCGGGCAGCGGTTCCGACGCGCTGGCCGCGCGCGCCAAGGCCGAGTTGTCCGAGGACGGCAAGCACTACGTGCTCAACGGCGAGAAGACCTTCATCTCCAACGGCGGCTTCGCCGACCTTTTCATCGTGTTCGCCAAGATCGACGGCGAGAAGTTCTCGTGCTTCATCGTGGAGAAAGATTTCGGCGGGCTCTCCATCGGCGCCGAAGAGAAGAAAATGGGTATCAAAGGCTCGTCGACCGTGCAGGTGTATCTCGATAACTGCAAGGTGCCGGTCGAAAACCTTCTCGGCGAAATCGGGCGCGGCCACAAGATCGCCTTCAACATCCTCAACATGGGACGCTTCAAGCTGGGCGCCGGGTGTGTGGGTGCGGCCAAGATCGCCTTCGACGATGCGGTGAAGTACGCCAACGAACGGCACCAGTTCGGCCGCGCCATCTCATCTTTCGGGATGATCAAGAACAAGATCGCCGACATGGCCACCGCCATATATATGAGTGAGGCCATGGCTTACCGCACCGGTGGCCTGCTCGATCGCGTACTCGAACCCATCGACAAGAGCGCCGACGACGCGCCGGCGCGCATCATGGCGGGTATCGAGGAGTACGTCACCGAATGCTCGATCATGAAGATCAAGGGAAGCGAGATGGTCGACAGCGTCGTCGACGAAGTGGTGCAGATTCACGGCGGCTACGGTTTCATCGAAGACTATCCCGCGGAGCGTCACTACCGCGACGCGCGCGTAGCGCGCATCTACGAAGGCACCAACGAGATCAATCGCATGCTCGTGCCCGGAATGTTGCTCAAGCGCGCGCTCAAGGGCGACCTGCCCCTGCTGGCGGCCGCGAAGAGGCTCCAGGACGAGCTGCTCGAGGTGCCGTCCTTCGGCGCCGACGAGGAAGACGAGATACTGGCCGCGGAGCGAAAAATGATTGCCAACGCCCGCAAGGTGTCTTTGCTCACCCTGGGGCTGGCGGCGCAGAAGTTCGGCGACAAGCTCAGCGACGAGCAGGGCGTGCTCGGCGACCTCGCCGACGTCATCATCGAGACCTATGCCATGGAGTCGGCGTACCTGCGCACCATGAAGATCCTCGACGCGCGCGGCGAGGACGGCGCCCGTACCGCCATCGACATGACCCGGCTCTACATCAACGGTGCCATGGGCAGGATCGACCTGTGGACGCGCGAGCTGCTGGCCGCCTGCGCCGAGGGCGACGAGCTGCGTACCCTGCTGGCGGCGGCGCGCCGGCTGACACGCTACACGCCCGCCGACTCGCTGCACCTGCGCCTGTCCGTCGCGGATGCGTTCATCGAAAAGGAAGCGTACGAAATCTAACGGGGAGAGAAAGAGTTCGCCATGAGTCAGATCGGTTACGGTTATCAGAAAACGCTGAGCGGCGTGTCCTTCGACGACGCGCTGTCGAAGGTGGCCGAAGAGCTCAAGAAAGAGGGATTCGGCGTGCTCACCGAGATCGACGTCAAGAATACGCTCAAGCAGAAGCTCGACGTCGATTTCCGCCGCTACAAGATCCTGGGGGCGTGCAACCCCAACCTCGCGCACCAGGCCCTCGACGGGGAAGCCCACATCGGTCTGCTGCTCCCGTGCAACGTGGTGGTGCAGGAGACCGACAAGGGCGACGTCGTGGTCTCCATCGCCGACCCCAAGAGCATGTTCGCGCTGGTCAACAACGAAGACATTGCGCACGTGGCCGAGGACGTCGCCACGAGTCTGCGTCGTGTACTGGATGCGTTGTAGACACTGAAAAAGACCATGGCCCGGGCGTCGGCATCACGCCGACCGCCGGGCCGTGGGTGCGCGTTCCCCATCCTCAGGTATCAAGAGCACTATCTTCCTCGGTTTGACGAAGCCGGGCGCTGTCATGCGCTAGAAATACACGCCGGAGGCCACGCGCTGCCCGGCTGCGCGGTACGGTCGGCGGGAGGGGACGGGTCCGGGGGGGGAAAGGCGGTTGCACGGGCTCAGCCGGGGAGTGAATCGTCCTTTCGCTGCCGAGCCGCGTTCATTACAATACGGCAACGGTCGGGTAGGTGGTGTCCGCTCCGGAGCAATCAAGATGGCAAAAGAACGCCCTGCGATAGGTTGGCGCGAGTGGGTCGCGCTTCCGGACCTCGGTGTCGAGCGAATCAAGGTCAAGGTCGACACCGGCGCGCGCA
>JASFLD010000660.1:0-3043 GCA_050118275.1 Gemmatimonadales bacterium | reverse complement strand
GAGATGACACGAATCACGGGCGCTTTCGGAGATGTGCTCAGCTACCTGCGGTTGTTCGCGCTGGGACTCGCTTCCGCATCGCTGGCCGTGGCGTTCAACGGTATGGCCGCCAACGCGAGGGAGGCCATTCCCGGCATCGGCCTGCTGGCAGCCCTGACCATTTTGCTGATCGGGCACAGCCTCAACCTGTTACTGGCCGTGGCTAGCGGTTTCATCCACGGTCTGCGACTGAACGTCATCGAGTTCTTCAATTGGGGACTTCCGGAAGAGGGTCCGCTCTTCCGGCCGTTCAAGAAGAAAGGAGCGTGATCCTTGGAACCGCTCGTCTTGTCTACGGGCTGGCTGGGCATCTTCTCCCCCCTGGCACTGGGCGCGATCGGCAGCATGATCGGCGTGGGCCGGGGCGGATTGGCGGCAGCGGGCGCGATGCTGGAGGTGGAGGGCGGCTATGGCCGTTTCGTTGGGGTGGCCGCGATGCCGTCTTCGCAGACGATCTACGGGATCGTGGTGATGTTGACGCTGAGTCGTGAGGTCACCCTGACCAACGCTCCGGGTCTCTTCGTCCTGGGAGCCCTGACTGGCGTGGCTCTGATGATTAGCGCGATGGCCCAGGGGAGCGCTTGCGCCGCTTCCATCAATGCCTCCAAATCGAAGGCGGAGGTGTTCGGGATCTCCATCGCCCCCGCCGCGGTCATCGAAGGCTTCGCCGTCTTCGTCTTCGTATTCGCTCTGGTGCTGGCGGGTTCCATTCCGACGTGAGGTGGGCATGAGCGAACCAGAGTTGAAGTCCTCGGGTGTCAAGGACCTGATCGAGCGGATTCGCGACGAGGGCGTCCAAGCCGCGCACAACGAAGCCGACCGAATCATCAACGAGGCGAAGGCGCAGGCCGCACGGATCGTTGCCGACGCGAAGAACGAGGCCGCCGCCATCAAGAAGGACGCCGAGGCCACGATGCAGCGCGAGCAACAGGCAACGATCGAGGCCCTGCGCATGGCGGCACGCGACACCGGACTGGAGCTGCGGGCGGCGGTGATGGCCGCCTTCGAGGAGCACGTGCGCCGCCTGGTCAGCGACGTGGCCGGCGACGGCTCGGTGCTCCGTGACATCATCCTCGTTCTGGCAGGTCGAGCGGTGGAGGACTTCATCAAGGATAAGAACGCCGCCATCCTGGTCCCCAAACGTCTAACGGATGAACCGCCGCCGGAACTCGAGGAATTTCTGCACAGCACGGCCGCGGCTCTCTCCGCCAACGTGCTCCGCGAGGGAATCGAGCTGATCCCCTCGAACGAGATTCAGGCCGGAGCGCGCGTCCGTCTGGTCGACGACGACCTGGAGATCGATCTGAGCGATGAGGCCGTCTCGGAGATGATGTTGAAGCTGCTCCTCCCCCGCTATCGCCGCATCCTGGTGGAGGCGGGGCAATGATCGAGAACCAGGGCTGAGCGACCGTGCGAAGGCGCTACTTCCAACTGGTCGCCAGTCTCCCTGCTCTTCCGCACTTCCGTCAGACCCGACTGCTTCCCCTCAGCCGCCGGCGGCTGGAAGAGCGTCTCGCCCTGCTCCATCAAGATGATCGAGCCGAGCTCGTGGCCACCGAACGGCTGGTTGCCTGGCACCGCCAGCCGGTGGGACGGACGACAGAGCAGATCGCCGCCATGTACGAAGAGACCCTGGGCACGATCCGGACACGGGAGCTCCGCGACCTGGTGGAGTTCCGCATGAACATGCGGACCGTAATGGTTGCGCTCCGGTTGAAACGCCGTGGGAAGGGCGTGCCGTCGGAACGGTGGGGCGTCGGCCCGTACGTGCGGATGATCGAGACGCGGTGGGCGGAACCGGAATTCGGCCTGGCCGCCGTGTTTCCCTGGATTGGCGAGGCGCGCACACTACTGGACCAGGGCGACGCCATGGGTCTCGAAAGCCTGCTGATGGAGTGGTCGTGGAGACGACTCAGCCGGATAGCCGAGCGCCATCCCTTCGCGTTCGAGCAGGTTTTCGCCTACGCCTTCAAGTGGGATATCCTGCGCCGCTGGTTATCATACGACGCTGAAAAAGCGCGCGAGCGATTCGAACAACTCTTGTTGGAGGTGACGCGTGACCACCAAGACCTCTTCTCTTGACCCGGGTATCGCCGGCTCGGCAGAGCCGCGTCGCGCTCCAATCGTGCAGGTCAAGGAGAGCTTGATCACGATCGATGTCAGCGATATCCGGGTGACGAAGAACGAGGTGGGTTACATTCTGCTGGGGGACCAGCGCCTGAAAGCCGAGGTGCTCCGGGTCCAGAACCGCCTGGCCGACCTGCAGGTTTTCGAGGACACATCGGGAGTCAAAGTGGGTGACCGGGTGGAGTTGTCCGGTGAGCTGCTTTCGGTGACACTCGCTCCCGGCCTGCTGGGGACGGTGTTCGATGGCCTGCAAAACCCGCTGGCGCTGATCGCCGAGAAATACGGTTTCCTGCTTCCGCGCGGCGTGCATCTGGATCCCGTCGACGCAGAACATCGGTGGGCCTTCACCCCCACCGTGGGTCCGGGTGAGAAGCTGGAAGCCGGCCAGTACATAGGAACCGTGCCCGAGGGACTGTTCGAGCACAAGATCATGGTGCCGTTCAACGAACCTCAACCCGTCGAGGTCGTCTGGGTCGGCCGGGGCAACTTCACCGTGAACGACACGATCGCGCGGGTTAGTCGGCCGGATGGCGAAGAGCGCGCCATCACCATGACCCAGCGGTGGCCCGTCCGTCGGCCGCTTCCCGATGCGATGCTGCGCCGCCGCGTGGTCGAGCGTCTCTACCCGGCGACTCCGCTGACCACAACGCAACGGATCATCGACACGTTGTTCCCGGTGGCGTTGGGCGGTACGGCGTGCATCCCGGGCCCGTTCGGGGCCGGCAAGACGGTGTTGCAGAGCCTCATAGCACGACACTCGTCGGTGGACATCGTGATCATCATTGCCTGCGGTGAACGGGCGGGCGAGGTGGTGGAGACGATCACCGAGTATCCGGAAACGGTGGACCCCCGGACCGGTCGGTCGCTGATGGACCGT
>JASFLD010000659.1:0-3046 GCA_050118275.1 Gemmatimonadales bacterium | reverse complement strand
GATGCTCCCTCCGACGACGCCCGCCTTCTCCCCCTCCTTCCCGCCCCGGCGTCATCCTGCTGGCCATCGGCGAAGACCCCGATCGAGCGTGGCCGGTGGAAACCCATCCGCCACCCGATCCGTCCAAACTCGATGGGCGCCGGGAAGGCAACTATATTGTAGAGGACTCAGACGGGAACGCGGCAGCGACTGGCGCCCGCGATTCGGCGGACCTCTTGTGGTCGGATTTCGGACGCCCTGCGAGTGACACAACGCTGCCCAATGTGAGCGCACAACGAGGCGAGAGGGTTGTTTCACGAACTGATCCGGCGGCGGATTCCACAAGTGCTTGGCGTGTATCTAGCGGCCGGGTGGGGCCTGTTGGAGTTCGCCGACTGGGTCGAGCGCCGCGAGGTGATCGAATACCCGCTCACCGACGGTGTGCTCTTCGTTTGGCTCTTCCTGCTCCCGATTATTCTGCTGGCGGCCTGGCGTCTAGCTCCAAACTCCTTTGCGGCCGACCGTCCAGAGACGTCGGATCCGGCCAGCTTGAAGTCGGTCGCGGTCCTCCCCTTTCAGAACTTCAGTCGTTCGCCGGACACGGAGTTCCTGAGCGATGGGATCACGGAGGAAGTGATCAATGCGCTGACCAAAGTGGACGGTCTCCAGGTGGTCTCGCGAACAACCGCCTTCGCTTACAAGGCAAGGAGCGAGGATGTCCGCACCATCGGGCGCCAATTGAACGTCGGATCGGTGCTCGAAGGTAGCGTGCAGCTGTCGGGAACCAAGCTGAGGGTCACGACACAACTCGTACAAGTGGCGAACGGGTTTCACTTATGGTCGGAGCGGTACGATCGGCAGCTGGACGATATCTTCGCCATCGAGGACGAGATCGCCGAAAATGTGGTCGGCGCGTTGCGCGTCATTCTCAGCGAGGAGGATCGGCGCACGCTAGTCAAGGTGCCGAGGGCGAACGTCGAGGCGTACGAGTACTACTTGCGCGGGCGTCAGTACTTCCATCAGACACGCAGGAAGAGCCTGGAGTTCGCGCAACAGATGTTCGCGCGGGCCATCGAGGTCGATCCCGACTACGCACTGGCCTACGCCGGCCTGGCGAACGCCGCCGCGCTCACTCACATGTATTACCCTGGAGACGCGTCCAAGCTCACAGAGGCCGACAGGGCCAGCGACACGGCGTTGGCTCTTGATCCCGGCCTGGCCGAGGCTCACGCCGCCCGCGGGTTCACCCTGGCACTCCTGAAGCGCTTCGACGAGGCGGAGGCGGAATTCAAGACCGCGATCCGGCTCGATCCGAAGCTTTTCGAGGCGCGATACTTCTACGCGCGGGCATGCTTCCAGCAAGGCCGGCTTGACGATGCCGCACGACTGTTCGAAGAAGCGGCGGCGGTTCGCGAAGACTACCAGGCGGCATTCTTCGCCGCCCAATCTCACGAGGCGCTGGGGAACCGGGACTTGGCCAGAACGAAATACCAGGAGGCACTTAGCGTCGCCGAAAAGCACATGAAGCTGAACCCGGACGACCCACGCGCGGCGACGATGCGGGCCGTCTCGCTGTGTCGGTTGGGCCGGAAAGACGAGGGTCTCCACTGGGCGAAGCAGGCACTGGCGCTCGACCCCGAGGACGGCGGCGTCCGCTACAATGTGGCCTGCCTCTATGCGCTGGAGGGAGAGACCGAGAAGGCCATCACCACTCTAGATGAGGCCATTCGAGTCGGGTTTGGCAACAAGGCCTGGATCGAGCATGATCCCGACCTCGACTCCGTTCGCCACCACCCTCGTTTCAAGGCGCTGCTCCAGACGATCTAGAGCGACGTATTCACGGCCAGGCCGTTGACCGCCCGCCCCGCCGCCTCTTGTATCGCGCCAAGCAACCCGAACCGCCGCCTGTTACGGCCGTGACCCACGGTCAGACGACTGGTGCCAATCTCTAGAATTTCCAACCCATGGTCAGCGTCGTGCCGAAGTCGTTCTTTTGAGCGGTCTCGGAGGGCGGGCGGCTGTCGAACTTGTCGAAAACATCCAACCCTACAGTGAAGTCCTTCAATAACTCGTACGAGATATAGAATTTGGAGTCGAGTCGAATACGGCCCCAATCGGTGATCCCCGTGTAAGTGGTCAGCGCTGCGCTGATGTCGAGCTTGGGTGAATCATAGCGGAAGTGCTTGTACCGCAAAGCACCCAGCACCTCCATGTTGTTGGTCGAAGATTCCGTGTCGGTGAACCGCTCGTTCTGTACCGTGACACCGCCCAGCAGGTTCAGGATGCTGTTGTTGGTCTGCTTCAAGAAGAACCCCGCACCGCCCGCGGCCAGCATTCGGAGATCCAAGCTGAGCTCTTGGTTTTGCTCGAAACTCACAGCGCCGAATCCCGACCACCTGTTCTTGAGGAAGCGCTGCGCGATCGCTCCGAGCGAGCTTCGCTTCGTGCTCGAGGCGTTCTGCTGGTCCTGAAAGTAGGCGCTGAAAGCGACCTGATTCAGCCAACGCCGCGTGCGGTAGTCCGCCTCGCCATTCAAGCTGAGCTCGACGATCTTGTTGGACTGTTGGTAGCTGAACCCTAGATCGATGTGGCCGTTGAAGCGATCCCACAGAGAGACCTTGATCGGGTCGATACGAACGATCCTGGCGAGGGCCAGACTGTCACGGACCAGGTCGTCGCCGATGACGACGTAACCCCTATCCGCGGCCATTAGCATCCCGAAGTACCTGAGGCCAATCTGCGTCTCGACCTGATGATATTGCCGGCTGGTGATCTGATCGATCTTCTCCCATTCGATCGATAGGGTCCCCATGTCGTCGGTCGAGTAGGTCAGACGCCCGAGCGCAAGCTGCTTGATCTCGCCGGTGATGCGGTCACCGTTTCTGAGGATCACGACATCGGTCTTCTGCGCCGCCAGCGGGATCGCGGTCAACAGAAGCGACGCCAGCGAGGGCACGAGGATGGTGCCAACGCGACGCCGATGGCCTGCTGGCCGTTTCGAGTGTCGTGGATTGTGGACTCTCACCGTGCCGCTGAATCTTGCACCTGCCAATAGCGCTGGCAACCG
>JASFLD010000658.1:0-3051 GCA_050118275.1 Gemmatimonadales bacterium | reverse complement strand
CGGGCGGCGCACAAGTCGTGGATCTCCAGCGACGGCGTGTATCCCCCCGTGCGGCCCGGCTTGATATTGATGATCCGTCCCGCGCCCAACTGCAGCATGTCACGCGCGCGGTCGGCGCCGGTGATCGATTCGTCCAGGCAGATCGGCGTGCGGAGACGCTGCTGCAGATCGGCGTGGCGCAGCAAGTCATCGTGCGCCAGTGGCTGCTCGATCATCAGCAGGCCGAAGTCGTCCAGGCGAGCCAGGTGCTCGGCATCGGCCAGAGAGTACGCGCTGTTGGCGTCCGCCATCAGCGGACCGTCGGGCCCGAGAGCCTCGCGAGCCGCGGCGATGTACGCGATGTCAGACCCGGGCGCGATCTTGCATTTGATCTTTTGATATCCGTCGGCAAAGGCACGCGCCGCCAAGCCGGCCAGCGTCTCGGGATCCACCTGTATGCCCAGCGAGATCCCCGTCGCCACCTTCTCCCGAGTGCCTCCCAGCAGCTTGGCCAGGCTCAGGCCCCGGCGTTCGGCGACCAGGGCCCAGGCCCCCATCTCGACCGCCGCCTTTGCCATGTTGTGGCCGCGGAAATCGCGCTCGAGGTGCACGTGTATCTCTTGGGGCCTCTCGAATGTGTGACCCAGTAGCCGCGGAGCGACCCACTCGCTGATCGCCAACCAGGCAGTATCGATGGTCTCGGGCGAGTAGTTCGGCCATTCGCCTGCCGTACACTCGGACCAGGTCATCACGCCATCGCCATCGACGAGTTGCAGCAGCAGAATGCGGCGGATCGAAGTCATGCCCGATGAAATGCGAAATGCCTCACGAAGTGGGAGTCTGATCTCGCGAAGCTCGATCCGAGTCAGGGTGATCGACATGCGGTGCCTAGCCTTTGCCGAGAACGTAGAAGCAGCGGCCGCTGGCGGGCTCGCGGTGAAAGCCGAGCACGGCATGACCGCCCGTCAAATAGTGGAGGAACGCGCGACGCGACGACGCGCGCCACTCGCGCGCTAGCTCCATCGAATCGCGCTTGACGTTGTGGATCTCACGAGGAATCTCGACTCGTACGCTGGCAGCATCGAGCAGGTCGACCTCGCGCGGCGCTGGCCGTCCCTCTCGCCAAACTGCGTTGACTATGGGTGCCGCGCTCGACCCGGCGGGAAGCTCCGGTGGCTCGCCGGCGATCGCCGCCGTCACGCGCGGATGGCTCAGTTCCCACTCGACGACGAATCGGTCCGTGGCCAAGCCGGAGAGCAGCGAGCTGCGTACGATCTCCCCGTACATGTCCGGGACATATTCGACGGGCCGCGCACCCAGCCGATTGATGTTCACGTGGGCGTTCCGCGACTCGAGCGGGTCGTAGGTCCAGTAGGCGACATCGATTCCGGTCTGGAGCAATCGGTTACGTTGGTAAGCCTTGAGTCGCCGACCAAGCCCAAGGTCACGCGCTTCCTCACGCACGCCCAACATGTCGGACCAATGGGCCAGCCGACCGCCCCTGACCCCGCTGATTCCGAACACGAAGCCCAACAGCCTCCCCGCGTCATCGAAAGCACCGGCGGCGATGCCGCCGACCTTCTGGGTCACCATCAAGATCGATGGCGGGGCGCTCTCCCCGAAATCATCACCCCAGATCTCGTACTGTAACGCGACGCATTGCCGGAAATCGTCGTGCGACTCCAGCGGACGTATCGTTACGCCGTCGTCCGCCGAGTTTTGTGCTCGATCCGCCTCGACCATTCTTACATCCGCATTTCGATGATCAACCTCGCGCGAGCCTCACTCGGCGACGGCCCTCACACCCGTCGCGGCCCGCTCCCGCGAGCCTATCAAGTACAGCCCCCAGGTGAGGATCGGTATCACATACACCAGCAGGAACAGCCACGTCAGTGTGCCGTATCCCCGCGCGATCAATCCGATCAGCCCGAAACTCGCCAGCGCGGCGCCAGCGACCAGCAGAGCCAGGGCGATGATCGGTCGCAGATAGTCCGGCATCGACCGCCCGCGCTCGCGGTAGACACCGGCGATGCGCTCGTTGACCGCATGGATCAAGCCCGTTCCCGTCTCGATCAGGGTGCCGAACAATACGATCTGGTAGGCGAGCTGAAGCGCTGGCGACCCCAGCGCGTCGAGCAGCGAATTAGCCGGTACGGGGCGATCGACGATGGCGGGGTACTGCGAGCTCATGGCCAAATAGAAAAGGAACCCGGGAAGAATACCGATCAGGCCCGCCAGCAGGCCGGCGGTCACCGCTTCCCTCCGTCGCTCGATATCGTGCAGGCAGAAGAGTATTACCGGAATCAGAGCGAGATTGTAGGCCGCGTAACGGACCCCTCCGATCGCCCAGCCCGGACTCGCCTCCGCCGCCGCGAACGCGGAGCGGATTTCGGGCCCGAACGAGGCGAACGAGCGCACAAAGACCAGTATGTAGACCGCATAAAGCACGAAGGACCAAAAGGCCAGGACGCGCTCGATCGTCCCGCTCCCCCGGAAGACCAGAAAACCCACCGCCGCCATGATGCCCAGCACGCCGAGGGCGTAGGGCAAGGCGAAGGTCTCTTTCAGGATCGCTCCCGCCGCCGCGGCGATCACCGCCAGGATGATGGCCAGCAGAGCCACGTAGCAGATCTCGTAGGCGATCCAGCCGCGGCCCAGCAGGTTGGTGAAGAAAGCCCGGTAGTCATAGGCGCCGAAGGCGCGCGCGAACTCGAAGCTGGCCGCGCTCACCGCGCTCCAGATCAAGGTGGAGACGGCCATCGCCAACAGGCCGCCCAGAGGCCCGAAAGCGAGGAAGAACTCGACCAGTTCGCGGCCGGTGCCGTAGCCACCGGCGATCACGACCGATTGAAATACGAATCCCGGTAGTAGGTACTTGCGGAAGAAGGCGGACTTGAACATGGCGCTCCGCTTTGTCGGCGGCTGTGACGTCCAGGAGACAAGATGGGTCAACCGGCGGCGTGGCGCGATGCCGCGGCGGCGGTCGGGGGAGATCGGGGGGAGACGGGACGGAGCGTCGGGCGTATCGGAGCCGAGCGGAAGTCAGCCGAGATTTGAAACCTGTGACCCCCG
>JASFLD010000657.1:0-3051 GCA_050118275.1 Gemmatimonadales bacterium | reverse complement strand
GCATCGGCAAGGTGTGATCCACCGGGACATCAAGCCGGAGAACATCCTGCTGCACGACGGCCGACCGATGGTGGCGGATTTTGGGATCGCGCTGGCGGTGAGCGCGGCGGCGGGCGGCCGGATGACCGAGACGGGCCTGAGCCTGGGCACGCCGCACTACATGAGTCCGGAGCAGGCGACGGCGGACAAGGACATTACCGCCCGCTCCGACGTCTACAGCCTCGCGTCCGTGATGTATGAGATGCTCGCCGGCGAGCCGCCGCACATGGGGAACACGGCGCAGGCGATCATCATGAAGATCATCGCCGAGCCGGTGCAGCCGGTGACGGAGCTGCGCAAGTCGGCACCGCCGAATGTGGCGGCGGCGCTTGCCAAGGCACTGGAGAAGCTGCCAGCCGACCGGTTCGCAAGCGCGAAGGACTTTGCCGAGGCGCTGACCAACCCCGCGTTCACGAGCGCCGTTGGCGTACCGGGTGCCCGAGCCGTCGTGACGCGCTCCCGCCTGCGCACGGTGGCCACCGTTTCTGCTGCCGCCGCCATCATCGCCACCGCCCTCGCCGCTTGGGGATGGCTCCGCTCCCCGGAGCCCCGGGACGAGCAGGTCGTGCGGTTCGCGCTGCCAATGCAGGACTCCGCCGGCGCCGCGAGCTACGGAGTCGTGAGCCCCGATGGATCCATGCTGGTGATGGCGGTGACCCGTCAGGACTCGACGGTGCTGGTGCAACGCCCACTCAATGGTCTCGACGCGGCCCCGCTGGCGCTCGAATCGACGCGCGTGGCATACCCCTTCTATTCGCCCGACGGGACGCAACTCGGCCTTATCGACTACTCCGGCAGCAGCTCCACCATCCGGATCATGCGGGCCACCGGCGGTCCCTCTCGGACCCTGACCGACAGGGTGTCCCGGTGGGGCGGCCCCCCGCGCTGGGGCGACGACGGCTACATCTACTTCGACACGTACGGCTACATCCCGGTCCGCATGTCCAGCGAGGGCGGGCCCCTCGATACGCTGTACGTGAGCCCCGCGGGAGGTGCCGGAATGGTCGTGCCGTTGCCCGGCGGCGAGGGGATCATCTTCCTGGAGGGGCCAACCACCCGGTCACTCTCCATCGCAACCCTGGACCTCACCACGGGGGAGCACCGGGTGCTCAGCGAGGGTGGACCGTACGTCGACTATCTTCCCAGCGGACACCTGCTATTTACACGCGGGCGGTCGCTGATGGCGGCGCCGTTCGACGTGAAGAGCCTGGAGTTGACGGCGGAACCCGTCCCGGTCGCCGAGGTCCCCACGGGAACCATCGGCTGGTTCGCCTATGGCGGTGGAACGCTGGTCTTTCGGGGAACGACGAGCCCGGCCCAGGGGCCGCAGCCGGTTTTGATCGACCGCGAGGGGAACGCAAGGCCACTGGCCAATCTCCCCCCGGGCCGAAACTTCGCCTACCCGGCCGCGTCGCCTGACGGGCGGCGGTTCGCCGTGCGTGTGGCCACATCGGGGACATACGATGCGCAGTACGATATCTGGACGTACGAGCTGCCCGAGGGTCCGCTCACGCGTCTCACACTGGAAGGAACCAATGACGATCCGAGCTGGAGCCCCGACGGCCGGTCCGTGATGTTCGATTCAAACCGAACGGGCGGACAGGAAGTCGGCGGACGGGCGCTCTACCTCCGGCCGTGGGATGGGAGCGGGCCGGCCGAGATGGTGTTACAACGAAAGGACGCTCAGCTCTGGCGCACCAGTTGGCTTCCCGACGGTCGCCGGTTCGCGTTCTACGAAATCCGCCAGGGTAACTCAGACGTTGGACTGGCCGTGTTGGGCGCGCCCGACAGCACGCGGTTGCTATTGTCTAATCCTGCTGCGGATGAAGAGTGGCCGGAGGTGTCGCCGGACGGACGCTGGCTCGCTTACACGTCAAACGAGAGTGGGAGGACCGAGGTGTACGTCCGCCCCCTCGAAGGACAGGGGACCCGGCGCCAGGTCTCTCTCCAGGGTGGGGACGTGCCCGTCTGGGCACGATCGGGCCGCGAGCTCTTCTTCGTTCGCAGGGACTCCGTGTACGCCGCCGCCCTCGACCTTCGCAACGGCATTGAAGTCGAGACCGTGCGGGCGCTATTCGCGCTGCCGTGCTGTGGGGGCAGTGGGTTCGATGTGTTTCCAGGCGACTCGCTCTTTGTTGGACTCCAACGCGTAGAAGGCGAGACGCCACCCGACGATCAACCGGTAGTCGTCGTGTACAACTTCGCGGCGGAACTGCGTGCTCGAATGGGTGGGTCGTGGTAGACAACGAGTGGGTGGCGGTGGGCAACGATGAGCAAGTATGAATAAGATCTCTGAACGCCTCGGCGTTGCGCTGGCCGATCGCTATCGGATCGAGCGCGAGCTCGGCGCCGGTGGCATGGCCACCGTCTATCTTGCCGAGGACCTGAAGCACGACCGCAAGGTGGCGCTCAAGGTGCTGAAGCCCGAGCTGGCCGCCGTCCTGGGCGCCGAACGCTTCGTCCAGGAGATCAAGACGACGGCGTCATTGCAGCACCCTCACATTTTGCCGCTGTTCGACTCGGGCCAAGCCGACGGTTTCCTCTACTACGTCATGCCCTACATCGAGGGCGAGACGCTTAGAGCCAAGCTCGACCGCGAGACCCAGCTGAGTGTGGATGAGGCGGTGCGGATCGCGACCGAGGTGGCGGACGCGCTCCATTATGCCCACGCGCAAGGCGTCATTCACCGGGACATCAAGCCGGAGAACATCCTCCTGCAGAACGGCCGGCCGATGGTGGCCGACTTCGGGATCGCGCTGGCGGTGAGCGCGGCGGCGGGCGGCCGAATGACGGAGACGGGACTGAGCCTGGGCACGCCGCACTACATGAGCCCGGAGCAGGCGACCGCGGACAAGGAGATCACGGCGCGCTCGGACATCTATTCACTCGGCTCGGTGCTGTACGAGATGCTGACCGGCGATCCGCCGCACACGGGGTCGTCGGCGCAGGCGATCATCATGAAGATCGTGACCGAGGAGGCGGCCCCAATAACGAAGCATCGCAAGTCGGTGC
>JASFLD010000656.1:0-3054 GCA_050118275.1 Gemmatimonadales bacterium | reverse complement strand
GGTTGAACAAGAACTGGAGGATGGGACCGGCCCAAAAGCCCGATTGGTCCCTGAACAACTCCGTCCCCAGCTTCCAAGCGCCCAGGGACAGCAGCCCCGCCAGCACGAGGGGGACGGCGGATGCTCGGAGTGACCAGAGGAGAAAGCGCTGACCCATCAGCTCGCGCCGGCGGCCTCGAAGCTGTGTCGCCGCTTCAGATTGGCAGAGGATTTCTGGCAAGCATGGCGCCGAAACATGACGTGAAATAATGACGCGCGTCGCCCGGCTTGCAAGCGGCGGCTTGGCGAGCGCCTGGCCACCAGAGGTCGTCTCACAGATCGAAACGGAGACCCACCACGAAACTACCGGCACCGGTCTGCGGGACGATCGTGAGCCTGGGCCGGGGCTCGACTTTCTCGGACCGATAGACGGTCGTCCACTTGCCGAATGGCGCCGCGACAAGCGCGCCGATGAAGAAGCCGGCGACTGCGCCCGCTGCGGTCAGCCGAGCCACGTCGCTTCCACGGAAGCAAACGTACGATCCCTCCCGACAGCCGACGGCCAAACTCCCGGCCAATCCGGTCATACCGAGAATCGCGGCTCCGGCGATGCCACCCTGAAGCACGGCGCTCTTCCGCACCTGGATCTGAGCGACTTGCGACCAGGGGATGGCACCGGGGCCGGAATCGTCCGGTCCGCGCCGGTACAGCAGAGCGCTGGGGGTGAGAGTGAGGTCGCGTACTTCGAGTCGGTCATCGCGCGTGCGAACACGGATTCTGTCGTCCTGGTGCAATCGATCAGCCAGCTCGTAGAGCTGGACAGAGTCGAGCACAGCGGGCGGACTCGCATCGCGCCTCTGTGCGGCGGCCATGGCAGGTAGAGTCAACGCCGCGGCACTCAGTAGGAGCAATTGCCTGATCATGGGACCTCCCTAGCTTTAGGGTTTACGCTGGGCATGGGAGATCAAGCAGGGGTCAAGCGGTGAAACGATGGGGGGCCGCGGTAGACGACGAGCGGTTGTAGGCGCGCTCGCGCTCCGACCATGACGGAATTGATGGATCGTTACGGCGAAGCGGGCCGAGAGGCGCTAGCGATACGCCAACTCCTCCTGCTCGCGCAGCAAACCAGCCCGCATCACGTGAGTCAGGCTTCTGAACGCCCGTACATCTTCGTTCGGGTTCTCCGCGAGGACGATGAGGTCCGCCAGCTTCCCGGCCGCGAGCGTGCCGAAGTCGTCGAGTCGGTCCATGGCGAGCGCGCCGCTACGCGTGGACATGACGACGATGTCGGGCGCCGGGATACCGGCGGCCTGCATGGCCTCCATCTCGTTGTAGATCGACGGGCCGTGCAACGTGAGCGGGTTCCCGGCGTCGGTCGCGGTGGCGATGGTCACGCCGGCCTCGTAGACGCGGCGGAGGTTCTCGTTCATGATGGCGAGTGTCATGCCCCCGCGTTCGAGCCGACGATAGAACGCTTCGGGAGACCGCCGTGCCTCGGGCAGTAGCGCTTGCAACTCCGCCGTCTGCCGCAGCTTCGCCCGGGTGCCCGGATCGACACAGCCGTTCGGGTCGTCGATCTCGGGCGGCAGGTTCAGAGCGATGGAGCCCATGGCGCGGGTCCAGAACCCACCGACCACCAGGGTCGGGGCATAGACCGCATCGTTCCGCTGCAGCAACTGGAGGAATTCGTCGTCCACGTGCTCGTCTTGCACGCTGTGGACCAGCATCTTCGCGCCCGCCTTCAACGCCATCTTCGCCTCGCGCAGCGAGGTGGCGTGCACGATCAGGTCGAGTCCGGCTGCCCGCGCCTCGACGCCGATCTGCATCAGGCGCGCGTCCAGTTCGTCGCGCCGCTCGGCCGGCGGCTGCAGGTACCACACCTTCGCCGCGGTCACCCCCATCTCCACCAGCTTCGCCACGCTCGCCGAGACCTCTTCCGGCGTATCCATGGGCAGGAAGGTGTAGAGCTCGTCGTTCGCCATCAGCGCGGTCCGCGTGGCGTGGGTAATCAGCGGTCCCGCGGCGCGGACGTGGACGGCATCAGGATCGTCCTCCGCGCGCGCGGGAAGTTCCGTTGTCCACGGGTGGCCGCCCACGTCGAACACGGCGGTGATGCCGCTGCAGAGGTACGATCGGTACCAGCGTTCGGGGTGATCCCGATTGTAGCGCGACGTCTCTAGATAAGGATAGAGGTCGGGCGCGGAGAGACCGTCGGGTCGCCCGTCGATCCAGCCGGTCTGACTGAAGTGGACGTGGGCGTCCACCAGGCCGGGCGTGATGTAGTGACCCGAGACGTCGATCCGTCTGGCGTCGGCGGGGATCGGGCAGTCGGCCGCCGAGCCGACGCAGGCCAATCGATCGTCGTCCACCAGGACGACGCCGTGCGGGATCGCGGGGGCGCCCGTCCCGTCGATGAGGGTCGCTCCGGTGAGCGCGGTGGTTTGCGCGATGCTAGGCGAAACCAACGCCAGCATGAGCGCGATCGGCGCCAAACGGGTCAACACAAAAGATCGTCCGGGTGGCTGCATGGAGTTCTCCGTCTTGCTGGTAGTCGTTTCGAACTTGCCGATCATCCGGGCTCTGCGCCACTCAGCCGGGCCATCGCCCTCGGCACCGCGGCGACTCCGTCCTGAAGCTCGGGATCCCGCCCGACCAGAAGTCCAGCAAGCGGCGCCGATCGCTTCCGCCGCCAGCCCTGCAGTCGCACAGCCCGGAGGCCGAGCTCCGGGCTGTGCGACGATGAGCGAACCGCAATCTTTCCGTCCTTCTGTCTTGGATGGCTGATCGCGGATGCCGGATGATCTTCGCCCGCCACTCCTTCCTCGTTCGATGTCTGACGTTCGACGTTGACCGTCAACGTTCGATGTTCAACGTTCGATCCTACTTCAACGGGATCCGATCCTTGTTCCGGCTCAACCACTCCTCGAAGCTCTGCAGCGAGGGATTCAGCGTGCGGGCGAACTCCGGATCCCGGACTCCGCAGAAGTACTCGTTGAAGTCGCGCTTGAACTGGAACATGCTGCCCATGTCGTCGGCGCCGGGGAAGTCGAAGCTGCGGTAGGTGTCCGGTGACAC
>JASFLD010000655.1:0-3057 GCA_050118275.1 Gemmatimonadales bacterium | reverse complement strand
CGTGATGATAAGTCGGTAGGGAGGAGCGCCGCTCGCGCTCGACGGCTAAGTGGTGCGCTACAAAAGCATGGCGTTTACTGGGATGATATGAGCGAGAGCGTTTCTCGATTCGCTTTATTCTTGGCGGAGTTGCGACGGCGTCACGTCGGGCGCGTCGCCATCGCATATGGCGCGGTGGCCTTCGTATTGCTGCAGGCGGGAGAGATCGTCTTGCCCGCCTTCGCGGCTCCGGACTGGGTGCTGCGGCTGCTCGTGCTGGCGACATTTCTCGGCTTTCCTGTCGCCCTGGCACTGGCCTGGATCTACGAGATCACGCCACAGGGAATTCGCCGGACGGCGGATATCGAGCCATATCAAGGGCGAGCCAGCAGACCGGGACGCGTTTTGCCGCGTCTGGGACTTCTCGCGGTGATCCTGGTGACAGCGGTCGGAGCGGGCTGGTGGCTCGTGCTGAGAACGGTACCCGAGGAGATGTTGGGGGCGCCGGAGACTGCGGCGCCGAGCGCGGCGGGCCTGGTTGGGCGTCCGACCATCCGATCGCTGGCGGTATTACCGTTCGAGAGCTACGCCGCCGACGGCGAGCAGGATTATTTCACGGCGGGCATGCACGAGGCGGTGATCGCCCAACTGAGCCAGATCACGTCGTTGCGGGTGATTTCGCGGACCACGATGATGCAGTACGCGGGAAGGATCACGACGGTCCCCGAGATCTCGACCAGACTCGGTGTCGATGCAGTGATTGAGGGCTCGGTTTTGCGCGCCGAGGACCGGGTCCGCATAACCGTGCAGTTGATAGACGGAGCGACCGACCTCCATTTGTGGTCGAACAGCTACGAGCGCGAGGTCACCGATGTGATCGCGCTGCAGAGCGAAGTGGCGCAGGCCATCGCGCGGGAAATCCAGGCCGAGTTGACCCCGGAAGAAGAGACTCGGCTGGCACAGGTCACGCCCGTCGATCCGGGTGCCCACGAGGCTTATCTGCGCGGTCGGTTCGAGCAGTCGAAGGGAACCCCCGAAGCCATCAGGCAAGCGATCGGTTACTACGAACAGGCCGTCGAGCTCGATTCATCCTACGTTCCGGCGCTGGAGGCGTTGGCGGCGTCGCAGCTATTGGTCGAAACGACAGAGCCAGCCGAATCGTCGGAGCGGCTGATCGGGGCCTACGAGGTGGCGGAGCGGGCGGCCGACCTCGATCCGAACTCGCCCGAGGCACAGGCGATCATGGCCGAGGTGCAGAAGCGAGTCGCGGTATTGACCGATTCGCTCGGCGAGAAACTGGGTGTCATCAAAATCCAGATCGATTCAGCAAACCTCCCGAACGAAGAGTGGATCACCGTTTTCACCGAGTTCGGCCGCGAGATGGAGAAGCTCGCGCTGACTCAAGAGTCGAATAAGATCAAGACGGCCGCGCCCTCCGAACGGGTGGCGCTTGCCAGGAAGATGGCTGCGTTGGGTCAGTCGGACGAGGCGATCCGGGCGCTCGAACAGGCTGTGCAGGCCGACCCGACGCTCACCCCCGGCTGGGAAGCGTTGGAGCGTCTGCACGTGGCCCGTGGCGAGTACGAAGCCGCCGCCGCCGTGCATCGACAGCGGATGGTCAACGCCGGTGCCGGTGCCGAGGCGCTCGCGTCGGTCGCAGAGCTCGAGCAAGCGGTGAGGGAGAAAGGTGCCGTCGGCTACTGGCAGTGGCGGCGCGAAGATCTCGAGGTCCGAGAGGCTCGCGGTGAGTCGATCTCCCAGGTGGACCTCGCGGCCGCGGCCGTGGGTGTTGGAGACTTCGACGAAGCGTTCACTCGCTTGCAGCGAGGCGTCAAAGCTGGAGATCGAAAGCTGTTCTCGCTGGCGACGGACCCGATCTGGGATCCGATCCGCGGCGACGCGAGGTTCCGGAAGATTCTGTCATCCCTGAGACGACATCCGCGCCCGCCGGAACCGCCGCGCCGACCGTGAGCCGTCCGGTGGGATACTTCATCCTGCTGAGGGTGGGTCGACGCGGACGCGTCGACACGGCGTTGGAGGCAAGGCGTACGGCGGCGAGTCGTTGCCCATCTCCCGGTCCCACACGCGTATGATGATCGAGAGACATGGTCGAGGATACGCTCTCGAGACGCAGCTGCGGCTTCGCAGGCCCGTCGATGAGGTTTTCGCCGTCTTCGCCGATGCCAAGAATCTCGAGGAAATGACGCCGCCCGCCCTCCGGTTCGAGATCCTCACGCCCGATCCCATCGTAATGCGACGTGGCCTGAGGTTGGATTACCGTTTGCGCTTGCATGGGATTCCATTCGCCTGGCAGAGCGAGATCACAGTCTGGAATCCGCCGCACCGCTTCGTGGATACTCAACGTAAGGGTCCTTATCGCTGGTGGGTGCACGAGCATATCTTCCGCCCGGACGGTGATTGGACCCTAGTGACGGATCGCGTGAGCTACGGCGTTCCCGGTGGGCGGCTCGTCCACGGTCTGTTGGTAGCTCGTGATCTGCGGAACATCTTTCGATACCGCGCGTTGAGGCTTCGTGATCTTCTCGGTGTGTCGGAGTCGGGGGTGGGGACTGACGGGCTGGCGTAGGGGGCGGGTTCTATGCCTCGGTTTTCGAGCATTGCCCAGCTTGTCGGGTGTCGCACCCGCGGCGCTGCTATTGAGAGTGAAGCGCCGCAGGGCTATTAGTAGTGCGCATCGGCAGCGACCGATTGACATGAGCCCGTAGCGGGGGACATTGGCAGTCTAACAGTAGCTTAGCCCGTCGTGGGGCGGCAGTGGTCGGGCTTCACACGTTTCGGGCCCCTTGCAATGACATCACCGGGAAAGAATCGATGCGTTTTCGAGCGAATACTCGTATGAGCGTCTGTGGCCTCGTGCTTGGCCTGTCGGCTGTCTTGGGCGCGTGTGCCAGCGGTGGACGTCAGATTCCACCGATGACACCGGAGCCGACGGAAGTCCACCACGTGGGGAAGTTCGTCTGGTACGACCTGCTGACCGACAAGGTGCCCGAGGTCGAGAGATTCTACGGAGGGCTGTTCGGATGGGCATTCGAAGGGGGCTACGGAGAGTCGGGGGAT
>JASFLD010000654.1:0-3058 GCA_050118275.1 Gemmatimonadales bacterium | reverse complement strand
CGGCGGCGCCGAACAGGTGCGCTCGATCAGCTCGGCGAGCCATGTGAGCACCCGATCGCCGGTCAATCGACCGTCGATCACCTCGGAGGCGCCATGTCCGGGGAGGTCGGGGGCGATGACGTGGTGCGTCTCCACCAAGTCCGGGATCACCCGCATCCACCGGGCGGCGAACTCGCCGGGCCCGTGCAGGAGGACCACCGGTGGGCTGTCTCCGCCTTCCAAGATGGCGGTCGACACGCCGGCCAATTTCAGCCGTCGCTCCTTGACCGGTAGCCCGGCCAGAAGCCTGGAGCGAGCGTCCCCGTCGGTATGCTGCGTGCGCTCCGGCGACTCGGTTAGTAAGGTCATCGCTGCCTCCTCGATCAATTCCAGATGCATTTCTCGATCGTATTGCAGGTGCTTCTACTGTTGAACTATATGGGTGCGAGCGGGGCGCGCGTCGGGGGAACCACTCAATTCGCGCCAGAGGACGGCGTGGGTGATTTCACCCAAGAGCAGCGAAGTCTGGGAGCTGTTGGCCCCTTCGGGAGTGCGCTGACGCGGCTCCACGCGATTGCTTGACCCCGAGGGTGGGGTGTGCGGAGG
Organism: Gemmatimonadales bacterium; assembly: GCA_050118275.1. Taxonomy (GTDB): domain Bacteria; phylum Gemmatimonadota; class Gemmatimonadetes; order Palauibacterales; family KS3-K002; genus JASFMO01. The sequence continues at coordinate 2,473 of JASFLD010000654.1, read as the reverse complement.
ACCAAGAGGGGAGGGGAAGCCCGTTCGCCGGAGCGCTGTCGATCGACGCGGAAAATTACAGCAGCCGGTGCTCGTACGCGTACGCGGTGGCCGCGGCGCGCGACGACACACCTAGCTTGGTGAAGATGTTGCTCACGTGTCGCTCCACCGTCCTCTCGCTGATGAATAGTTCGGCGGCGATCGACTTGTTGGTCTGACCGTCGGTCACGAGGCGCAGTACCTGCATCTCGCGCTCCGTCAGACCATGACCGTCGTCGTGCGCCTCGTGTCCGGTGAGCGAGTCGACCCGGGCCAGGTCCGGCGCGGCTCCCAGCTCGTGGAAAGTCCAACGGGCGGCGTCCAATTCCAACTCTGCGCCGTCCGCGTCCCCAAGCTCACGGCAAGCCAGCCCGACGAGCACCCGGACGCGCGCGGCTTCGTACGGCGCCTCGAGCTCTTCCCAGAGCGTCCACGCCTCTCTAAGAGCGATCAGGGCGGCTCGGGCGTCGCCCTCGGCCAAGTGGACGGCTCCCATGGCCTGGGCGTACGTGGCACGCAAGTATGCGGCCTCGAGGGCAGCCGTGATCTCCGACAGTTCGTCCGCGGCGGCGCGCGCCGCCTGGACGTCGCCGGCCGCCAGCATGATCTCGACGTACGCGGGAAGTACTCGCGACCGAACTCTTCGGTCCCGCGCCTCATCGGCCACACGTCGGATCGCCGCCCGTGCCGCATCCAGCTGGCCCTGCGCCAGCCGTAACCGTGCCAGACCGGGCTGCGGTTTTCGCCCCCAGTGGCTGGCCTGACGGTAGGCCTCCTCCGCCTCCGCGAACTCGCCGCGCAGCCTATGGAGCTCGGCCTGTTGGTAGAAAGCGGCGCCGGCGGCCGGCTCGCCGGGCGGCCGCGAGAGGTGCTCGCAGGCGCGACGCGCTTCCTCCATGGCATCCGGCCATGCGCCGTGCAACTGCATGATCTCGGCGCGGCGCACCATGCATTGACCGCGGTAGGGCGCGAGGTCCGGCTTGGACTCGCACCACTGGCTCAGCGCCGCCGTCCACTCCTGCGCACGGCGTAGATCGAAGATCTCCTGGCAACCCTCTATCACGCTGCAGTATACGTCGCCGGCGACGATGGGAGACAACTCGCCGGCTTGCACGGCGGCCATCGCCTCGTCGAGCAGCGCCACGCCCTCGCGGACTTTCCCCAGCCGGATCAGAGCTCGACCGCGGCTGTGCCGGGCCAGGGCGATCAGGTTGGGGTCGCCAAAGCGGTCGCCGACCTCGCCGGCTTGCGTGAACAGGGTGTACGCGGTCGCGTCGTCCCCCTCGACGATGTGTTTGAAGGCCAGCGGCAAGAGCAGGTAGCCCCGCTCCACGCAATCGTACTCGCCATCGTCCAGTAGGCGCTGGGCCCGAGCGAGCCAACCGCCGGCTCGGGCCCGTTCGCCCTTGTTCAGTAGTCCGAATGCCAGCCAGAACGCGCAGCGCACGGCTCGCTCGGCGTCGCCCCGTGTCAGGTACCTTTGGTGCGCGCGAGCCCAGACCTCCTCGCTCTCTGAATGGCGGCCGATGAGGTAGGCGGCGGCGGCCAGCCGCTCGAGGTCCTCCGGTTCGAGCGGCGAGTCTTGGTCGGCGGCGGCCAGTAGGGCGTGGGTGTCCGCCCAGTCCTGGCGCTGGAAGGACTCCCGGCCCCGTTCGAGCTCCTCGGTTCTGCCCATAGACTCCCCGAAAATCCAGGCCGATCGAAAATGATGGCTATCGAGATCCGTCAGTGGGGCGCCGTATGAAGCTGCGCGACTGCGATTCTCGATGCTCTAACCAGCGGCTATTCAGCCGCCCGCTCCGTCTGACCACACGTGTCCGTGGCTCGTGCACCCTAGCGGCAGCATAAGGGGTCGCGAGCTTGGGCCGCAATCGGTGCTTCTTTGAAGCTCTGTCACGTTCTTCCGGTTCTTACAAGGAAGAAGACGACTCGCGGTTACCCAGCTGAGGCATCGGTCAGAGCCTCGAAGATCACCAGCATGCCCAGTGCGACCGGCGCTGGCAGCAAGTGGTCCTCACCGGCGGAGACGATTGCCCGATCGGATCCGACCAGGAACCGCTTGAGTTTGCCGAGAGCGCCGGTCGAGTATTCCTTTTGCTTCGGTAGGCGGGCGAGCTTGGCGACGGGTTCATCGCCGGCGAGCAGCGCCCACTCGCCCGGGCCGAGGCCGAAGATCCTGTCGGGAAGGCTGGTTCGTGGATCCACCAGCCGATAGACCTCTTTTCCCTGTCCATCCAGTAGCGCGAGAGCGACGCGATACAGCGGGTTGACCAGCTTGCCCAGCGTCTTTTGATCGAACTGCATCGCGATGGTGTCGTCTGGATCGGTCACGATCCAACGCGATGGCATGACCTTGCGGTTGGGCTTCATCTGCCAGACGCCCTGTTCGTGGTCGGTGATCTTCAGAAGGGAGAAGGTCGGCTGCCCGATGACATCACAACAGGCCATGACCTCT
>JASFLD010000653.1:0-3058 GCA_050118275.1 Gemmatimonadales bacterium | reverse complement strand
AGCGTTGGCTGCGCGAGGCGGCTATCCCCCAGATGGACAGCCTGATGAGCGAGGCGCGGTTCGCCCAGGCGTATCGGATCGTGAGCGCCGCGCAGCGGAGGTTTCCGGAGGATTCACAGGTCCACTCCTATTTCGAGATGATCACCGCTCCCGTTGACGTGATCAGCGAGCCGCCCGGCGCCCGCGTCCGCTTCCGGGGCTACGCGTCCAGAGACAGCGGGTGGTACGACGCCGGTGTCACACCGGTGAGGGGTGAACCGCTGCCGGTCGGCTTCGTGCGGATTCGGCTGGAACTGGAAGGCTACCGACCCCTGGAGCTGGCCTTCGTGTCGCAGCACGGGCGCTTGAACGCGCGGCTCGTCTCGTCGGACGAGAGCGACGCGATGGTCTGGGTACCGGCGGGAACCTACGCCCTCTCCGAGGAGCCGGTCCCGCTCGACTCGTTCCGTATCGATCGACACGAGGTGACCAACGCCGCGTACCAGGCGTTCGTGGATGGCGGCGGATATCGGGAGCCCGAGTACTGGCGCGTGCCCTTCCTGAAGGATGGGCGGACGGTCGGACGCGAGGCGGCGCTGGCGGAGCTGGTCGATGCGACGGGACGGCCGGGCCCGGCCGACTGGGAGTTGAGTCGATACCCGGAAGGCCGTGAGGACTATCCGGTGGGTGGGGTGAGCTGGTACGAGGCGGCGGCCTACTGTGCTTATGTCGGCAAGGACCTCCCGACCTTCTACCATTGGCGGCGCGCCGCCGGCCTCGATGTCGGGGTCTGGGATGACATGCTCGTCTTCAGCAACTTCGGCGGCGACGGGCCGGTTCCGGTCGAGAGCCTCGACGGTGTCGGTGCGTACGGTGCCTACGACATGGCGGGGAACGTCAGGGAATGGGTGTGGAACCAGACGCGGGACTTCCGTCACATCGAGGGTGGGGCTTGGAGCGATCCGGAATACCTGTTCACCGATGGCGACGCATTCGATCCCTGGTCGCGTGACCTGGGTAACGGGTTCCGCTGCGCTAAATACGAGTCTCCGCTTCCACCACGAACGCTCGAGCCCATCGAACAGCCGTTCTTCGATTTCAATACGATCGAGCCTGTGGACGACGCGACCTTCGCGTTCTATCAGAGCTTCTACGACTACGACCCCGTCGACCTCGACCCTCGCGTCCTATCGGTCGACAGCGCCGAACACTGGATCAAGCAGAAGGTCGATTTCACCGCCGCCTACCCCGACGAGCGGGTCGGCGCCTATGTCTTCCTGCCGCGCGACGTCGAGCCGCCCTACCAGACCGTAGTTTACTTCCCCGGCAGTCCGGCCTTCTTCCTCCGCTCGTCGGAGAACCTGGCCGAGATCGCGATGGTCGGGTTCATCCCCAAGAGCGGCCGCGCCCTCGTCTACCCCATCTACAAAGGATCGTACGAGCGCTACATCGAGAACCCGCGACCCGGTCTGGCCGCCGCGCGCCAGCGCATGGTCTGGATGACCCAGGACCTGGAGCGGACGGTGGATTACGTGATCGAGCGTGAAGATCTCCGCGACGACGCCATCGGCTATATGGGACTGAGCCTGGGCGCCGAGATCGCCGTGCCGATCGCCATCGAGAAGCGCTTCAAGGCGCTGGTGCTCGTGGGCGGCGCCTTCGATGCGAAATGGCGCGGCAGCTACCCACCCGAGGCCAGCCCCTGGAGTTTCGCCTCGCACATCACGACGCCGACGATGCTGATCAACGGGCGGCGCGACTTCATGCATCCCTACCAGACGGGGCAGGTGCCCTACTTCAACGCGATCGACGTCCCGGACGATCAGAAGGAGTTCGTGGTTCTGGATTCCGGACACGTGCCGAATTGGAACGACGTGATCCGCTACACGCTCGAGTGGTTCGACCGCTACCTGGGTCCCGTGCGCTGAGCCGCCGACCCGTGATAGTCACGTGATTGCTACCTGACAGCGCCCGCCCTGCGTGATAGCCGGGTGATATCTACCTGACTTCCCTCGGGGGCTGTTCGGCAAGCCATCCAGCTTCCCAACCGCGTTCGGTGGACGCGGCTTCGCGACGACGGTAGTTTGCCCGGATGAACAGACCCGGCGGTGGCATTGGCTTGGCGCTGGCGCTCGCAATTATCGTCGCGCCGGCGCGTTCCCAGGATACGGACTCGCCCGTCGAAGTTCGCGTCGTGACCGATCAGGCCGACGCGGTGATCGCCATACTCGAGAAGCGGGCGCGCGGGCTCGAACCCGACGACGGCGATTGGCGGCGGCTGGAGGAGAGCGAGGGCTACACGCGACTGCAGCGGCGCCAGGAGTCGTTCGGGGCGGAGAACTTCCGCGGACGGTTTCGCGAGTTCGTGAGCTCGGATGCGTTACTGGAGCGGCTGGCCGCACTGCGTGGGGCGCTGGTCAAGTGGCGGTCCATCGATGGCGGCGCCGCCGGGGAGCGGGCCCTCGCCTATCTGCCCGCGGGCTCGGGCGTCCGGGCCACGATTTACCCGGTGATCAAGCGGACCTCCAACAGCTTCGTGTTCGAGCTGGACACCGACCCGGCGATCTTCATGTACGTCGACCCGGAACGGACCGCGGGCAAGCTGGAGAACACGCTGGCGCACGAGCTGCACCACGTGGGCAGCGTCTCCTGTCCCGAGCCCGACGGTCTCGAATCGGCGTCGCCGGCCGTCCAGCGCGTGGTGAGCTGGCTCAGCGCCTTCGGCGAGGGGATGGCGATGCTGGCGGCGGCGGGCGGACCCGACGTTCATCCTCACGCCAGCAGTGGGTCCGACGCGTGGGCCGTCTGGGAGCGCGACGTCGCGAACTTTTCGGCCGACCTGCCACGCATCGAGCGGTTCTTCCGGCAGATCTTGGCCGGCGACTTGTCGGAGGACGAGCAGCGGGCCCGCCTCTTCACGTTCATCAACACCGACGATGTACCGCAGGGCGCGTTCTACACCGTCGGCTGGAAGATGGCGGCGCTGGTCGAGCGGGTGCAGGGTCGCGAGGTCGTCGTGCGGGCGGTCTGCGATCCGCGGGTCTTGCTGAGCGCTTACAACGAAGTCGCCGCGAGCTAT
>JASFLD010000652.1:0-3058 GCA_050118275.1 Gemmatimonadales bacterium | reverse complement strand
TGGTGGACGATGGCACGGGCAATGCCGACGCGCTTCTTCTGTCCACCCGATAGCTCGGCCGGCAGTCGGTAGCCGAACTCGTAGACCGAGAGATCGACCATCCCCAACGCCCGCTCGACCCAGTCGTGTATCTCTTCTTCGCTCAGGTGCATGTGCTCGCGGAGCGGGAAAGCGACGTTCTCGTATATGGTCAGCGAGTCGAACAGAGCCGCCGCCTGGAAGACCATGCCCATCTTCTGCCGAACGTTGAGTACCTCCTCGAAGGAGAGCTGGTTGATGTCCTCGCCGTCGATGACCACGTAGCCGCTGTCGGGGACCAGCAGCCGCAACACCAGCTTCAGGATCGTCGATTTGCCGACGCCCGAGGCGCCAACGATCGACAGACAATCGCCTTCGCGGACTTGGAAGGAGATGTCACTCAGCACCTGATTCTCACCGAACGCCAGGTAAAGATTGCGCGCTTCGATGAGTACCGGTTCAAGCTCCGCCGTCGCCTGTTGTGCCCCCGTCTCTTCGCTGGGGCGCCGATTCCGGGTTTCGTCTCTCATCCTTCGAATAGAATAGAAATCAACAGTTGCGTCAGGAAGTAGTCCGTCGCCAGGATCAAGATCGAGGCTGTGACCACGGCGCGCGTCGTGCTGACGCCGACTCCCTCGGTACCACCCCGTGTCTGGAGCCCGAAGTAGCAACCGGTCATGGCGATGATCGCGCCGAAGAAGAATGGCTTGATCAGACCCGCCAGGACGTCCCTCGGGATCACCTTGAGCAGAAAGCCGGACTGAGCCAGCGTCTGGTAGACCGAGCGCATGTACAGGTCGGCGGTGAGATCCAGCTTCACCACCGCGATCAACATCCCACCGAAGATCGCCACGGTGTCAGTGATCACGGTCAGAATCGGCAACATGATCAAGGCCGCCAGCAGTCGCGGCGTCACTAGCTTCTTGATCGGGTCGGTCCCGATAACGTTGAGCGCATCGATCTGCTCGGTCACCTTCATCGAGCCCAGCTGGGCGGCGATCCCGGCACCCACCCGGCCGGCCACCATGAGCGCGGTCAGCACCGGCCCGAGTTCGCGGACGGCGCTGGCTCCGACCAGCCGGCCGATGTAGATGGTCGCCCCGAAGCGCCGCATCTCGATCGAGCTCTGTAGGGCCAGCACCATCCCGGTGAACAGACCGGTGAGCAGCACGATGCCCAGCGAGCCGACACCGATCAAGTCCATCTGTTGGACGGTGTCACGCCAGTAGAAGGGACGTGCGAAGATGTAGCGGACGGCCTTGGCGGTCAGGATCGTGTACTCCTGGACGCCGAGAACCGCCCTCTTCAGGTAGCCTTCGACCAGTGACCACAACGAGGTCATTCGTTCCCTCCACCCCCGACCAGGCGGCGCCTTTGACAGGTCAACTGGCTTTGTTTTATCTTCGCGCGCCACTTGGCGCAAGGAAGCGCCGAATGCTAGCCCCAGGTCGCCAACCGTCGCAATGAGGAACCGGATGGCTCCGGACGCCGCATGTCTTTGCTGGCACGGAGTTTGAAATATACAAGGGCGCTTTCCAGCCCCAAGGCCCGGAATCGGATCTCCGGCTCAGTCCCGCTGCCGTCCACCGTCGGGGGTGGCGGCAAGCGGCGCCGACATGTCCGAGACCGAACAACCCATGGAATCCCAAAATGACACGTTCCATTCCACAGGACATCGAGATCGCCCAGGCGGCCAAGCTGAAGCCGATCAGCGAAATCGCCGGTCAACTCGGCCTCACCGCCGATCAGTACGAGCCCTACGGCCGCAATAAGGCGAAGGTCTCGCTCGACCTCTCGACGCGCCCGGCGCGCGCCAAGTTGGTGCTCGTGACCGCTATCACACCGACGCCCGCCGGGGAGGGGAAGAGCACCGTCTCGGTCGGCCTCGCCCAGGCCCTGAGCAAGCGCGCGGTGAAGAACGTACTCTGCTTGCGCGAGCCTTCCCTCGGCCCCGTCTTCGGCATCAAGGGCGGCGCCGCCGGCGGCGGCTACGCGCAGGTCGTCCCAATGGAGGACATCAACCTTCACTTCACCGGCGACCTGCATGCCATCACCAGCTCGCACATGCTGCTCTCGGCCATGCTGGATGCGCACGTCCACCATGGCAACGAGGCGAAGATCGATGTGCGGCGAATCACCTGGCCGCGCTCGGTCGACATGAACGACCGCGCGCTGCGCAACATGGTCATCGGACTGGGGGGACCGGCACACGGCGTCCCGCGCCAGGACGGTTTCGTGATCACCGCCGCCAGCGAAGTGATGGCCATCTTCTGCCTGTCGCGCGACCTTGAGGATTTGACGGAGAGGCTGGGGCGCATCGTCGTCGGGTACACGGGGGCAGGCGAACCGGTATGGGCCCGCGATCTTCAGGCGCAGGGTGGGATGACCGTCTTGCTGCGGGACGCCCTGGCGCCGAATCTGGTGCAGACCTTGGAGGGTGGGCCGGCCTTCGTCCACGGCGGACCGTTCGGCAACATCGCGCACGGCTGTAACTCGATCATCGCCACGCGAACCGGGCTCGCGCTCGGCGATGTCGTCGTGACCGAGGCGGGTTTCGGCTCCGATTTGGGCGCCGAAAAGTTCTTCAACATCAAGTGTCGTGTGGGTGGATTCGATCCGAAAGCCGCCGTCCTCGTGGCGACGACACGTGCGCTGCGGCACCACGGCGGCGCGGCCAAAGAGGATCTCACCAAGGCCAATCCGGGGGCGGTGGAACGCGGGCTGGCCAACCTCGAACAACATATCGAGAACGTGCAGCAGCACGGTGCTCCGCCCGTCGTATCGCTCAACGTGTTCGATGGCGACAGCGACGAGGAGCACAAGATCATCTTGGACCGCTGCGCCGAGCTCGGCGTGCCTTGCGTGAAGACGGAGATCTGGGGGAAGGGTGGCGCCGGCGGTCTCGAGCTGGCCGACGCCGTGATGGAGACCTTGAGCAAGGACGAAGGGGCCTACAAGCCCCTCTACTCGCTGGACACCTCCATCAAACATAAGGTGCAGACGATCGCGGCCAACGTGTACGGCGCCGACGGCGTGGCCT
>JASFLD010000651.1:0-3060 GCA_050118275.1 Gemmatimonadales bacterium | reverse complement strand
CAACTAGTCCTCAGCTTCGTCCATCAACCCCAAGGATTCGGCCAACTCGTCAACCGACGAAAAGGTGGAGCCCTCCCCCGCGCGGGACCGCTCCAGAGCCGCGAGCAGCCGGGCAGCATTCCGTGGGGAGCGCAGCAGATGCGCGGTCTCCCGCAGACTCGCCAGCTCCTCCGCCGGCAACAGCGCCATGTCCTCGTGACCTCGACGACGCAGCACGACCTCCTCGCGGGAGTTCTCGATCTGATCCCACAAAGAGGCCAGCCGCTTACGGGCATCGCTGTATGTCGTGGTGTCGGTCATGGTCCCCTTCGGTCACCCTTGCTCACCCTTGCTCACCTATTGTACAATATCACTGTACAATTCATGGGATGTCGCGTCAAGACCGTGACCGCGACGAAGATCCCCTCATCGAACGGGTGGAACGGCTTCCGCAACGGCCAATCGCCCGTGTCGATGCCGGCCGGAATCTGGCCCTCGACCTTTCGATTCGGCCGGCGCATCCGCAGCGGCGACGCGCTGGCGAGCCGGGTGCACCGATAACTGAGAGGTGCCCGGGAGGAAAAACTTGCATTCCTGCGTCAAAGCTTGCGGCTCCACGCCGTTCCGCCGCGTCCGGCGAGGCTCTGGGCCGTGGCGGCGGCAGAGGAACGTCTCTTGCTCCGTTCAGCCGTCCGGCAACCCTCCCCCAATCCTCGCCGACCCGAATCCCGAAGCAGGAGCGCCTGCCATGATCCGTACCTCCCTTCGCATGCTGGCTCTCGCCGCCGTCATCTCGGCCGCCGGCTTGACTGGCTGCTCGCGAACCGTCGCGGTGGAGTCGCGGCCCGAACCGTCTTCCGGCGACGAGGTCGGCCAGAGCCCTGGTCCCAGCACCGCCGCGACCCTCGGGATCCCCCCGGGTCACCTGCCGCCGCCGGGCCACTGCCGGATCTGGGTCCCGGGCGAGCCGCCCGGCCACCAGTCGCCGCCGGGATCCTGCTCGGCCCTCGCCGGCCGGGTGCCACCGGGCGCCTGGCTGGTCTATCGGCCCAGCAAGGACAAGAAGCATGTGAAGGTCTCGGTGTACGATGGGGTCGAGCCCGGCTTCGTCGTCTTGATCCGCTTCTTCGAGGCGAACACCGGCCGGCTGGTCCGGGAGGAGCGCGCCCCGGGCCGCTGACGCCCCATGGCGCTGGAGTGTGGCGCGCCAGGGCTCGTTTCCGGTTACAGCGTGGTGTTCAGCGTGGGCCCTCGGACCTGACGTCGATAGGGATCGAGAACGAGGGCAACCTCGCTCGATGTCCTCGATGCAAGCCCGTCACTCTGGAAACAAACGGGTTCCACCGTTGATGATCGGCCGACAGCTCCTCAGACAATTCCTCACACCGGGTTGCAGACAAACCCAGTAAGCCCCAAGCGATTCGTCGCGAGTTCCGCACGACTCCGGAAGGTCCGGATAGCGCGATCCGCGTGCTGCAGGAACCGTCCCCAGAACAAGCATGGGTGCAAATGGATCGGCGGTGGACCCACCAGCGGTCGATTTGCACCGCGAGTGTTGGAGTGTGAGCACCGGCGGTGAGCAGATCTTGCGACTCCTCACCAGGCGAGGGCTGGCACGCTTGGTGCGCCTGCGGCGCTTGATGTGTTTCAGCGATCCATAGCCTGGGGAATCCAGCCGATGGCGAGCAACTCTACGCGCACCCGTCGCCGCGCGAAGCCGCCTCGCGCGAGCGTCACTTAGCCCCGACAAGGAGACATGGCGTGGCAACGATGCAGGCAGTGATGCTGACGAAAAAGGGTGGCCCTGAAGTGCTCGAGACGGTGGAGCTACCCTTGCCGGAGCCCGGCGCAGGAGAGGTCCGTGTGAAGGTTCGAGCAACGGGAGTGGGGGCGACCGATATCACGATGCGCAGGGGCTTCTATCCGTACGCCCCACCGATTCCTTTCGTACCCGGCTACGAGTCGGTCGGCATCGTCGACGCCGTGGGAGAGGGCGTCACGAGGCTGAAAGAGGGCGATCGCGTCTGTGCACTACTCGTGCACGGCGGCTACGCAACGCACGTGGTCCGCGGCGCCGAGCATTGGGTGAAGGTGCCCGACGGCCTCGATGACGTGCAGACTGTTTCGCTCATCCTCAACTACGTCACGGCGTACCAGATGATTCACCGGAAGGCTCGGCTCGAACCCCGGCAGTGGGCGTTAGTGAACGCAGCGAACGGCGGAGTAGGTCAGGCGCTGCTCGACTTGTTGCGCGCACACGGCGTCTCGGCTATCGGCGCGGCGGCCAAGGCGCGGCATGAGATTGTCATGTCGTACGGAGCCATTCCGATCGAAGGTCGATCGACGCCGTTAGACGTCGGAGTGCACGCGGTGCGAATGGGGGGCGTCGATGCGGCGTTCGACGGTGTCGGCGGGACACACACGGGACAGTGCGTATCGTCAACGCGACGAGGTGGGATTACCGTATGGTACGGCTTCGTGGGCGCGCGAGGGCTTCCGGGGTTGGCGCTCTCAGCGCTGTCATTGTTCGTGGGCGCCCGCTTGCGTGGTCGGCGCGGGTCCTTCTACGGGATCACCATGCTGTACCGGAAGAACCCCCAGCCCTTCCGTGAGGACTTGCCAAAGCTTTTTGACCTGCTCGCCGCGAGGAAGATCTCGCCCCGCATCGCCCAGACCCTTCCCTTGCTGGATGCGCGCAAGGCGAACGAGCGCCTCGAGGCGGGCGGTATCAATGGGAAGCTGGTGCTCGTCGCGAAGGAAAACAGTCCGGGGGCTAACCCTGGTTCCAACCGTGGCCGACGACTGAACTCGAACGTTAGGCAGGCAGGATGACCGCAGCTGTGGACACTCGGGGATTCGATCACCGCCATCCTGGAATGGATCGAGCGCTACGGGGAGCGTACCGCAGGTTCGACGATCCTGGCCGAAGCGATGGTTAAAGCCACGCGGGACGCGGCGTTTCGCAAGTGGACGCGAAAGGCGTCGCGTCGGTTCCGGTCGGTGATTCTGGAGCGGCTGCGACTTGCGGCGGACGCCGGCGAGCTCGATCCGAAGCTGGACCTGAGCGCTACGGCGGTTTTC
>JASFLD010000650.1:0-3061 GCA_050118275.1 Gemmatimonadales bacterium | reverse complement strand
CGCGTCGTAGATGCGGGCGAACCCACCGGGAAACGAGAGGACGCCGTTACCCTTCGTTGTCTTTTCGAACTCGAACGTGACGGGCCACGGGACGGGCCAGCCTGCTGGCACGACTGACAGGACGCGATGCCACGGCGTTTCGTCCGGCAACGCCCGTGCCTCGCGATCGGAGATGATGATGACCGTGTCTGGCCGGCCGCAACCGACGACGACGGAGAGGAGAAGGGAGCAGGAGATCGGGTGCAGCCGCACGATTTACCCCAACGTCTTGCCGCTCACCCGCGAGGCCACCTACCTTCCGGCGGGCCGCGTCAGCCTCGGCTCAGCGCGCAGTGTCCCACGGAATCGGCGCCGCGCAAGATGATCCACAGGCGTCATCGAAATGCCGCGCACATCGTGATCGGCCAAAGCCGCACTTACTTCCCACGCCTAGCTTCGCGGAAGCCCACCATCTTCCCGCGCCGCGGATCCCAAAGCGCGAGGCGAAAGCAGTCCACGATGTCGCGCGGGTGCAGCGTCGTGATCTGAGGCCTTTGGGCCTCCGGGATGGCCTCCATCGCTTCCGGGAGCCGGTAGAACGGGATCCGCGGGTTCAGGTGATGCACGTGGTGATAGCCGATGTTCCCGGTGAACCATCGCATCAGAGGCCCCATCTTCATGTACGACGAGGAGACGAGCGCCGCGTCGTAGTGGGACCACTCGGCGGTCGGCATGATCCGCATTCCGCGGAAGTTGTGCTGCGCGTAGAACAGGTAGCCGCCCAGCGCGGTCGCGATCCCGACCGGCAGCAGGATGGCGAAGAAGACCGCCCCGAATCCGAGCGATAGCCACACGGCCAGGATCAACGCCCCGTGGGCAGCCAGGGCCACCACCGAGTCCCAATGCCGGCGCGGATGGCGAAGGAACGGCAGCAGCGTCACGTTCACGAGGAATATGGTCACGTACCCGAACAGGATCGTCAGCGGATGGCGCGTGATCCGATAGGCGAGGCGCTCCCGACGGGTCGCGGCGTTCCACATGTCAGTGGTCATGAGTGGGAACGACCCGACGTTCGAGTCTGCGATCCGGCCAACGTGGGTGTGGTGGTAGTTGTGGCTCGCCCGCCACGAGCGGGGCGGCGTGAGCGCGATTGCGGCGTAGGCCCGGAACAACGCGCGTGCGACACGCGACCGCGGCAGGAGGGCCCCGTGCATGTGGTCGTGGTACAGGACAAAGCCGCGCGTCATCACGAGGGCACCAAAAACGGACGCGACGATGCGCACGGGCCACCATGGCGCTACCGCCGCGCACGCAAGCAGGCCCAAAATCAGGCCGAACGTCGCGGCGACATGGGCCCAGCTCCGGGCGACGCTTTCCCGGGCGAAGGGACGCGTCGCGTCGTGCAGCCGCCGCCCCATGCGCGCCTTCGCCGGCATGTCCGCGCTGCAGGAACCACCCGAACGCATGATCTCTTCATGCTAACAGGGACCGGAACACCTCCAGCGCACCGGGGTCCTGCTGCCGCCACGGCAGCGACGCCGCGGCCCTGCGTTCTCAACGGGAGCGCGGGCAGGTCGTTGCAGACTCGCGACAGCGCCTCTTGAAGTCGTCGTACGCAATCGTGCTGACCCGAAGGTTCGCCCGGTACGACAGGTTACCCACGAGATTAACCAGCGGCTGGCGCCGACTCCACACGCTGCGCCATACCCGTTGGAGGATGCGCGGCACGGAGTAGAAGTGTCGATCACAGGACGTCATCTCCTCGATGATCTCTTCCCGCGAGAAGTTCTTGTACCGGGATACGGGCAAGGTCAGCGTGTAGTACTTCCAATCGTTCGGGAACCGGTCGAGCTCAATACGGTCGGCCGACTTCATTTGGTCCCACTGCCGCGTCCCCGGCAACGGCGTCAGGAAGAGCACGTTGAGGTTGTCCATGCCGTACCGGATGGCAACGTTCGCGATGCGCCTGCCGATGCCGGGTTTGTCCACGTCCAGCCCGATGATGAAGGAACCCGCGACCAGGATCCCGTGCCGCTGGATCCGGCGCACCGAGGTCCGGAGATCCCGGCCTTTCAGCACGTTGAACTTCTTCCCGATTTCCGCGAGCCCTTCCGGCGCCGGGGATTCGAAGCCGATGAAGACACCCCGGCAGCCGGCCTTCGACGCCAGCGCCATGAGTTCCTCGTCATCCGCGAAGTTGATCGTCGTCTGCGCAACCCATTTCTTGCGGAGGTTTGCCTTCGCCATGGTGCGAAACAGATCTTTGGCCCGGGCGATGTGGGAGGGGCTGATGCCGACGAGGTTGTCATCGACCACCAGAACGTACTTCTCTTGGATCAACCGGAATTCCGCGACGACGTCCGGTATCGGGCGCTGCCGGTAACGTGCTCCGTTGAACGCGGTCACACTACAGAAGCTGCAGTTCAACGGGCAGCCGCGTGTGGTTTGGATGGCCCCGAATGCATAGCCGCCGGACAGCAAGTCATGTCGGGCCGGCTGCACATCCGCAAGTTCGGCCAGTCCCCCGTCGTACTGGCGCTTCAGACGGCCGCGCCGGGCATCCGCCAGAACATCCGCCCAGACTCCCTCCGCCTCGCCGGTGACGACCGCGTCCACGTGCCGCATGGCCTCGTCCAGCCGCATCGTCGCGTGGATGCCGCCCATGACGACCGGGACGCCAACGCGCCGGAAGTAACCGGCCAGTTCATAGGCGCGAGGGGCTTGCGAGGTAAAGGCGGTGATTCCCACAAGATCCGGGCGGGGCAGGGCCGCGAAGTCCGGCGCGTCGACGTTCTCGTCGACGATCGAGACTTCCCAGTCCCGTGGCGTCATGCCGGCAAGAACCATGAGGCCGAGGGGCTTCCATACGCGGTAGCGGTTCCAGCGGCTCGCCTTCGTGTTGGTGATGCTGACGAGCGGGTTGGAGGGGTTGATCAGGTACAGCTTCAAGGCTCGAATCCTCCCGCCTATAGCGACCAGAGTACGCGCAATCGCGTGGCTAATGCCAGGATCGGCTCGTTGCTCCGCCTCACCTCCTGCGGAATCGACGAACTGTGCCGTGCGTCGGGTCCGAGATCCCGGC
>JASFLD010000649.1:0-3063 GCA_050118275.1 Gemmatimonadales bacterium | reverse complement strand
TGGTACGGCACCGAGTATGCGATATTCACCTGGGTGTCACCGGGGCGGATGGGATAGTCGATCCGGTAGACGCCGGGCGCGTCGGTGGGCACGGGAAAACGGTCGATGGGGATGTCTTCGTAGGAGACGAACGAGCGTATGATCTCGGTACGATCCTCGGGCAGGTACACGAGGAACTGATCTTCGAGATCCGCGACGGTCGCCGCCGGCTCGATGTGGTTGTGGAGTTCGTAGAGTACCTCGAACTGGAGCTGTCCGTCGACGGCCGCCACGGCCAGGTGGGGTACGAGCACGTGGATTCCCTCGAACGACTGTGCTCGGTCGTAGACGGTGATATTGGCGTGCGCCGTGTCCTCGCCCTCGAAACGCACCATCTGTGTGTACATCACGCCGGCGTGGTCGCATCGCAGGAGGTAGAGTCCCGCGGACGCGTCGAGGCCGTCGGCGGTGAATTCGCCGTCCACTGCCTGCACCTCGGTCTCCTCCGTCATCCCCCCGGCGGGGTTGACGACGATGACGGTTCCGTCGATGCGCTCGCCGGTGGTTCCGTTGACCAGGGTGCCGTGAATCGTCGCCGCCGGCGCTGCGGCGGCGAAAACGAGTATTGCGGCCGCAACGATCGCGGCTGCCGTGTGCTGCTTCATGTCTGCTTGATCTTTCGGTGCGAACGGACGTCCTTCTCGATGAGCTCTTCGATGTCGCGCTTCACCTGGGCGTCGTCGATGTCCCTTATTACCTGCTCCGCCTCCAGAAGGAGGCCGGCGCGAAGCCGCTCGAAGTCGGTCTTCGAGAGCTTGCCCATTTCATATTCCATCTCGAGGTCCTTGATGTTGTCGTACACGAGCGCCTTCTTGGATTGCAGGTACGTGAGCCGTTTCTGCGTGGCGCCCCCACCAAGGAGCTCGTCGAAGTAGTAGACGTGCCGGCGCGGATTGAACAGCGGCTGCGCCACGAAGGCGAGCGTCAGTGCACCTAGCAGCGAGATCAGTAGGATGGTCATCGGTTGCTCCGTGTGTCTGGTATTACTGTCATCAACGAACCGTCTCCGCCGTCCGCAGCATGCGCTCCACCTGCGATTTGCCCCGCACCAGCCTGCGCTCCCGGCGGTTGGGGAGGATAGTAAAGATGGTACCCACCACCATGAGCAGGGCCCCCACCCACACCCAGTACACCAGCGGATTTATCCATACCTGGATGATGGCCTTGTCGGTGTCTTCGTTGATTCCGGCGAAGACCACGTAGATGTCCTCCACCGGGCCGGTCTCGATGCGGACCTCCGACGTCGTCTGCTCGCTGGCAAGGTAGAAGCGTTTCTCGGGCTTGAGGTGGGCGACTTCCTTGCCGTTGCGCAACACCGTCATCTCGGCCGCCATGCCGTCGTAGTTGGGGTCCTCAATGTCGAGGAGCTGGTCGCAGCGGAACTCGTAGTGTCCGACGGTGAACGACTCGCCCGGTACCACTTCGCCCCAGCCTTCCACGGTAAAGGCCTGGCCGGTGAAGCCGATGAACAGCAGCACCATGGCGAAGTGCACGATGTAGCCTCCGTAACGCCTCTTGTTTATCGACGTAACCCGCCCCACGGCGAGCAGGAAGTTCTCACCGGTATTGCGCATGCGCGCACGCCCGGCGCGCCAGAACTCCGCCACCAGCGTGGCGACGACAAAGGCGCTCAGCGCGATCGACATCACTGGATAGATCGAGCGCGTGAGCGTGGCCATGACAATGACCGCGGCCACGATACCCACCACCGCCGGCCACAGGAAGATGCGTTTCATGCTGGCGAACGAGGTCTTGCGCCACGCCAGCAGCGGCCCGATGCCGGTGAGCAGGAGCAGGAAGAGCCCGATGGGGACGTTCACCTTGTTGAAGAACGGCGCCCCCACCTTGATCTGCTCGCCCTGCACGAGCTCGGAGATCACGGGAAAGAGTGTGCCCCAGAAGACGGCGAAGCACGCCGCGAGCAGGATCAGGTTGTTGAACAGAAAGCTCGCCTCGCGGGAAGCGTAGGAGTCGAGCTCGTTGTCGCTCTTGAGGAATTCGAGCCGCGTGAACAGCAGGTAGAGCGCAAAGATGCCCATGACGACGAGGAAGGGGAGGAAGTAGTAGCCAATGTTCGACTGCGCGAACGCGTGCACCGAGGAAACGATGCCGCTGCGCGTGAGGAATGTGCCGAACACCGCCAGCGCGTAGGTGGCCAGGATCAGGACCACGTTCCACACCTTGAGCATGTTCTTGCGTTCCTGCACGATCACGGAGTGCAGGAAAGCGGTTCCCGTGAGCCACGGCATCAGGGAGGCGTTCTCCACCGGGTCCCAGGCCCAGTAGCCGCCCCAGCCCAGTTCCACGTATGCCCACTTGCCGCCGAGCAGGATACCGGTGCCGAGAAAGAGCCACGCGGTGAGCGTCCAGCGGCGCGTCATCTTGATCCACACGTTCCCGAGATCGCGCGTCAACAGCGCCGCCATGCACAGCGAAAACGGCACCACGAAGCCGACGTACCCGAGGTAGAGCATCGGCGGGTGGATGACCATCGCCGGGTGCTGCAGCAGCGGGTTCAACCCGCGGCCGTCGGGCGCCGAAAACGGTGTGATGCTTCCATCGGCGTGCTGGAGGTTGAGCTCCATGAACGGGTTCGACCCGAACTTGTTGACGACGAGAAAAAAGAAGGTGGTGATGGAGAGCACGCCCAGTGCGTAGGGCGTGAGCTTGCCGGGGCGGTGGCGGTTCATGAAGGCGAGGATCGCGCCGTACATGGTCACGATCCAGGTCCAGAACAAGAGCGAGCCGGCCTGCCCGCCCCACAGCGCCGCCGCCTTGTAGAAGATGTTGAGGTCGCGGTTGCTGTAGTTGGCGACGTAGGCGATGTTGAAATCGCTCGTGATCAGCAGGTATTCGAGCGCGACCACCGCCATGGTGGTGAAGAGGAATATGGCGTAGATGGCATGCTCACCGCTCTTCACCAGCTCGCGCCGACCTACCCGTGCTCCATAGAAGAGGGCGAACAGGGCATAGATCGTGAACGCAATTGCAACGGCGAGGGATAGACTTCCAAAATCAGCCAAG
>JASFLD010000648.1:0-3063 GCA_050118275.1 Gemmatimonadales bacterium | reverse complement strand
CCGCCGGCGGCAACGACCTGCTGCAGCTGATCGCCACCGCGGCGCCCGGCAGCATGGAGGGGCTGGGACGGATCACCGCCAACCTGAGGGAGATCCTCGACCGGATCGTCGCGCTCTACGCCGACGTGACCGTCATCGTCGGCACCGTCTACGATCCCAGCGACGGAACGGCGGACCTGGGCCGCTATCAGTTGACCGCCGCCGATGCGCCGGCGCGCCGACAGATGTTGGACTGGTTGACGGGCTATAACCACGCGGTCCGGCGTGCGGCGGCCGCATTCGGCTGCCGTGTAGCCGACATCCACGCCCACTTCCTGGGCCACGGCATCACAGAGCCCGACCCGCTGACGCGCTGGTACTGGGACGAGATGATCATCGAGCCCAACGCCCGCGGTGCCAGCGAGGTGCGCCGGCTGTGGCTGGGCGCCCTGGGCCTGGACGCGCCGCGGCAGATCGGACAGCAGGACGGAGCCCCATGAGCGTCGAACCGCTGAACGCGTTCCTCCAACCCGCCACCCGGCCCATCCCACGGCCCGACGCCCACGACCGCTACCGGGGCGCGCTGCTGGGCCACGCCGTCGGCAACGTCCTGGGCCTGCAGGTCGAGGGGTTATCGGCCGACGACATCCGCCGTTACCTGCCCCAGGGCGTCCGCGACATCCACCCCGACGAAGCGCGCCGCGACTGGGACGACGACGTCGCTCAGGCCCTCGAGCTGGGCGAAGCGCTGCTGCCCGGTCCGCTGGAAGTGGACGATTATCTCGCGCGGCTGTTGCGTTGGGCGGAAGAGAGCGGGCGCGGCATGGGATATCAGACGCGCGAAGTTCTGCTCAAGGCGAAGATCGGTGCGACCGGCAGCATGGCCGCCTGGGCCGTCTGGGAGCAGTCGGGCCGCTACTCCGCCGGGAACGGGGCGGTGATGCGCTGCGCGCCGGTGGCGTTGCGCTGGCGCTCCGATCCCGCGCGGCTGATCGAGGACGCCGCCGCCAGCGCCCGCGTCACCCACTACGATCCGCGCTGCGTCTGGACGACCGTGGCGACCTGCGCCGTCATCGCCCACGCGCTGGCGGGCACCGAATGGGATCCCGATCGACTGGCCGACGCGATCATCGCGGCCGAGGGCCCGGCCGAGGTCGCCGACGCGGTCCGCTTCGCCGCGACATCCGACCTGGCGGGGCTGCAATTGGACGAGTCGCGTTCCATCGGCTACACGATCCGCGCGATGACGGCGGGCTTGTGGGCCGCCCGCGTCGAGGGCGACTTCCAGACGGCGCTGCTGGCCGTGATCAACGCCGGCGGCGACACCGACACCAACGGTGCGGTGGCCGGCGCGGTGCTGGGCGCGCGCTTCGGCGCCGCGGCGATTCCGGCGCGCTGGATCGAGCGGTTGCCCAACCCGTGGGAGGTGGAGTCGCTGGCGGATCGACTGCGGAATGTCGAATAGCGAACATCCATCGCTGAATGTCGAAGGTGGGAGGGAGGTTGGGCGGCTGCGGAATATCGAACACCCAAAGCTGAACGTCGAAGGTGGGTGGGAGGCCGGCTAGGTACGACGGTTAGCACAGCGCGCGGCGGCTGGCCCGGCTGGGCGGCAGCGAGAAGCAGTTGCGCTCCGTACCGCGCCGGCGGCGCGCCAAGCGAGACTGATGCTGGTCGACACCTCGGTGTGGGTCGACCACCTGCGACGCGGCAACGCGAAGCTGGCCGCGCGATTGGAGCGCGCCGAGGTCTCGTGCCACCCCTTCATCATCGGCGAGCTGGCGTGCGGCCGATTGCGAAATAGAGATACAATCCTCTCGCTGCTGCAGGCGCTGCCGCGGGTCCCCACCGCCGATCACGACGAGGTGCTCGCCTTCGCGGCCGCGTATCGCTTGATGGGAGCCGGGATCGGCTGGATCGACGCGCACCTGCTCGCTTCGTCCAGGCTGGCCGGCACCGTCATCTGGTCGCTGGACAGGCGGCTGGCCGATGCCGCCGGCAAGCTCGGCCTCCTCGCCCGTCCGTAACCGGGACGCCGCGCGAACCAGGGTCCAACCCATCCCGCTCTTTTCGATGCGGCCTGCCGGTCCAACGGCGGACCGGCGGTTGAGAATCCGTTGACAAGCCGATGCAGACTAGGACGTGGCTCCGGGACCAGGGCTCCGATGGCCCCGCTAGACTGGTCAATGTAGCTACAGGTAGCTACATTTCAGACATGAAGGCCGTGGGCATTCGTGAATTGAAGAACCGGCTCAGCGAGTACCTCCGGATGGTGGCGCGCGGCGAGGAGATCCTCGTCACCGACCGGGGAACCGTCGTGGCCGAGATCCGTCAACCGGGGCAGGCGCGAGCCGCTGTCCCCTACCCCGGACTGGCCCAGGCGGCCCGGGAGGGTCGGGTACGGCTCGGGCCTCCCAACCAGGGCGATCTCTATCCCCCGCTGCCGCCGCTGTTGCCCGAGGGTGAAGGCGCTCGCCTGCTGGACGAGGAGCGGGCCGAGGCGTGAACCTGTACGCCGAGTCCAGCGCCGTCCTCGCCTGGCTGTTGGGTGAGCCCGGTTCGGACCCGGTGAGGGAACAGTTGGCCGGGGCGGATATGGTGCTCTCGTCCGATCTGACGCTGGTGGAGTGCGAGCGGGTGCTGATCCGCGCCCACACCGGCGGGCGGATCAGCGAGGCGGAGGCGGCGGACCGGCACGGCCGGCTCGTGCAGGCCGCCGAACACTGGGCGATCCTGGCGCTGGGCGAGGAGATCGTGCGGCGCGCCCGGCGGCCGTTCCCGGTCGAGCCGATTCGAACTCTCGATGCGCTCCACCTGGCGGCGGCGCTCCAGGCGCGTGCGTTGGTCCCGGAGACACGGCTGCTCTCGCTGGACGAGCGGGTACGGAACTGCGGGAAAGAGCTGGGCTTCGAACTGTTGCCAGCAGCCGCGATGGCCTGACCAGGATCGGTGATCCCCCTCCGGAGGCCGAGCTACGGATCGGGTTCCGGAGCGATGGCGGCCAGGAAGTCTTCGCTCCACAGCGGTAACGACCCGGCATCGGAGCGCGGATGGCTCGCGGCGACTTCGTTGTAAGCGCCCAAC
>JASFLD010000647.1:0-3073 GCA_050118275.1 Gemmatimonadales bacterium | reverse complement strand
GACTGCCAGGCTGTCCCTTTCGATTCGGGACTTCTGACCGATCCCGATGTCGATGTCGGGTCGGTGCCTGCCAGCCGGGCCAAAGGCGGGTTTTTGAAGACCGTGAACGATCTTACGATTTTGGCCCATTCCCCGTCCACAACACCTCCCAAATTCGCCGCCGTTTCGCGAAGCTTCGGCAAGTCTTCGGTTACTACTTCTCCTGCCTCCGCCAGGTTCCACCGCGGCCACCGCTCTTCTCCACCAAGCGAACCGAGGCTATTTCCATGCCACGATCGATGGCCTTGCACATATCGTAGACCGTCAGCAAGGCCGCGCTGGCGGCGACCAGCGCTTCCATCTCGGCTCCAGTTCGGCTCGTAACGCCGGCTCGAGCCTCGACTCTCACTCCTGGAATGTCTCGGTCCAGGGTCAAAAGTACATCAAGAGCGTCGATTTGTAGAGGGTGGCAGAGCGGGACCCAATCCGCCGCCCGCTTTCCGGCCGAGATGCCGGCGACCTGAGCGATGGTCAGTACGTCGCCCTTCGCGATGGCCGCACCCTCTATGGCGTTCAGGGTTTCCGGCTGCATTCGGATCCAACCTTCGGCGACAGCGAGTCGCCGGGTGACGTCTTTCTGGCTGATATCGACCATTCTTATGCCACCCTGGTGGTCGATATGCGTGAGCCGCGATTTCCGCTCGCCCATGGGTCTACCGCGCCTCCTTTCGCCCGGGATCAGATGATATGAGGGCGTCGACCCCGCCGAGTCGGGGCAGATTCGCGACGATCAGCTGAGGATTCACGTTCCGTTCGGCCAGTTCCCTCGCCTCGCCAACGGCAGCTAGGGCCCTGATGATCGCCGTGGGATCGGTTGAGGTCGCGCGAGCCAGACGGGTCACGGCACTCGATTGGGCCGCCGCAACGTCGGCGCCCACCGCCAGGGCCAAGAGCTCGCGAAGCAACTCGCGCGCTCCGGCGAGGGCGCGGTTGAAGGTGCCGCGCGCCCCAAACGCGCGATAGCGGTGCGCCACGGCGAGGGGGTCGACCAGCGGCTGGGCGAGAGCCGCTCGGGCTAATTCGACCGCGCTCTCGCGCTGGTCTTCCAGATCCTCGTCCTGTAGCTCGAGGGCCTTGCCGATGGAACCGCCGCTGATGACCGCGAGCCGCTGTGCGTCGGCGGTCGGCAATCCGATTTCGTCGGCCAGGAAGGAAGCGACGCGCTCGGTGGATAGCGGCGCGACTCTCACGGCCTGGAGTCGTGAGCGGATGGTTGGCAATAGAGCGCCCGGCACCTCGCACGTGAGAATGAGCCACGTATCGTCCGGCGGCTCTTCCAGCAATTTGAGCAGCGCGTTGGCGGCTTCGGGATTGCCGAGCTGTGGTGTCATGGCCTCGGCACGGCCGATGACGAGTATCTTCGCGGGTCCCATGGCGGGTGACCGTTGGGCCAGCCCCCGCATCGTGTGAACGGCACCGACGTAGATGCCCGTGGGGCCCTCATGGTCGTGCAGGTAGAACCGGTTCGCGCGTCGTTCTGCCAGAGCGGCCGCTCTTTGGTCCTCCAGCTTCTGACGCAGTTGATCGTGGCCGGAGGCTCGCTTTGGTCTCGGCAGCGGGAAGAACCAGTGGATATCGGGGTGCTGCAAGCGGCGAGCGAGGCGGCAGGAATGACAGGCGCCGCACGGCCGGGGAGCAGCAGGAGCCTGGCAGGTCAGGGCGGCGGCCGTCCACAGGCCGAGGCGCTGTTTGCCGACACCGCGAGGGCCATAGAGCAGCAAAGACTGAGGCAAGCGACCCTGCTCGACGGCTCGCGCGAGGCGCTGCCTGATCTCCTCGTGGTCGGTGATCTGCAGGTAGTCGACGTCAGCCACGAGTCCTCCGAAGCCAGGGCAGGGGATCGACGGCCTGGTTGTTGATGTAGATCTGGAACTCGAGGTGCGGTCCCTCGGGCGTGGCGGAGCCGCCGACGCGGCCGATCGTTTGGCCGAGTATGACCGCCTGGCCTTCGCTGACGAGGATCTCCGACAGGTGAAGATAGAGCGAATAATAGCCGCCGCCGTGACTGAGGATGACGGATGGGCCGTAACCGAGGTAAGGTTGGGCGAAGAATACGGTGCCGCCAGCCACGGCCTTGACAGGTGTGCCGGGATCAGCGGCGATCCCGATCCCGTTCCTGGGAATGACCGTGCCGTCGGGGTTTCGCTGCTGGCCAAAGGTATAGAGGACGCGCCCGTTGAGCGGCCAATCGAGTCGTCCCCGGTCTGTCTCGCTCAGCGTGCCGCGGGTTGGAGCCGCGGCGGCGAGCGCCTCGGCTGCTTCGCGCTCGCGCTCGAGCCGCTCGATCAAGCCGTTCAACTGCTGCTCGTCCCGTTGCAGTCGGCCCAACCGCTGTTCGGTCGTCGAACGCAAGCCGCGCACTGTGCTCAGGCGGCGGCGTCGTTCCTGTTCCAGGTAGTAGAGGTCCTGTATCTCGTCGACCTTGTCGTCTCTCACCTGGCGGAGGCCCCGCACCTCTCTTTGCAGTCGGTCGTACTTCTCCTGCAGCAAACCGCTCAGCTCTTCGACCTGTGAGACCAGGAGCCGGTCATGCAGCGCGACGAGGTAGAGGTACTGGTAGCGGTTGATGAGGTCGGCGAAGCTCTCAGCGGCGAGCAAGATCTGCGTATCGCCCAAGGGACCGCGCTTGTACAGGTCACGCACCCGCCGAGCGAACAGAACCTTCTTTTCGACGAGCTGGTCCTGAGTGCGTAGCAGGTCGGCCGTCGCTTCCAGAACTTGCTGGTCGCGCATGCCGAGCTGATGGTCCATCTCGCGCAGCAACGCCTCCTGGGTGCCGACCTGTCTGTTCAGATTGTCCAACTCCGCCTGTTCATCGTGGACGGCGGAGGTGAGAGCCTGCATCTCGTTGCGGAGTCTCTGCCGTTCGGCTCGGATGTCTTCCAGACGCTTGCGGCTGAGCTCGAGCTGCTCATCGAGCGACTCGATGGGATCCTGCGCGGGGACGACCGCGGCGATTGCGAGGAGCAGCGCTACGGAGAGTCCCACCCGGGTCAGGGCTGTGGTTCGTCTAAGCATAGCTCGTCAAATGCTG
>JASFLD010000646.1:0-3073 GCA_050118275.1 Gemmatimonadales bacterium | reverse complement strand
CGACGAGGATCGGTTCATCATGCTCGGCCTCAGTGCGGCGCTCCGGACATTGCTCGTGTGTCACTGCTACAGAGAAGCTGAGGACGTGATCCGGATCTTCTCTGCCCGAAAAGCGACCCGACCTGAGCGTGCCGAGTACGAACGAAGGTGGAAGCCATGAGAAAGGAGTACGATTTTTCGAATGCCCGGCGAAACCCTTACGCGAGACGACTCAAGAAGCGGGTGACGATCCGATTGGATGAACAAACGATTGCCTACTTCAAGGAGTTGGCTGAGGAGACCGGGATACCCTATCAGACCCTGATCAACCTGTACCTGCGGGACTGCGCAGCGAGCGGGCGCCGACTTGCTATGAAGTGGAAGCCGCAGACATCCAGTCACGGGGCTGCCTAACCAGCGTTTGCAGCTGACCCTGGATGCTTCGCATAGGTGGCCTTTGCTCCGTGATGCCTGAGAATTCCGAGGCCGTGGTGGCCACGAGCTGACTGCCTTTGTTCGTATGACCCGCGCGCTCCGGTGGGGCGCAGCTGAAACGCATAACCGTTAGGCCGCTGGCGCCATCATCGAGCCCCGGCTATTGTATCATCGGAGTCCATACAGGAGATCAGGTCCTATGCGGACATACACTGCAGTGGTTGAGCGCGATCAGGATACCGGACTGTATGTTGGGTACGTTCCGGGCTTTCCGGGTGCTCACAGTCAAGCCGACACTCTGGACGAACTGAATCGAAACCTGCGCGAGGTCATTGCCATGTTGTTGGAGGATGGCGAGCCGGAGCTTGAGGCTGAGTTTGTCGGGATCCAGACGGTGCTCGTGGCCTAAGAAATGGCGAAGCCTCCCGTTCTCAAGCCGCGCGAGGTGGTGGCAATACTGAAGAATCTTGGTTTTGAAGAAGTTCGACAGCGTGGTTCCCACAAACAGTTTCGACACCCGGACGGTAGGGTTACAACCGTGCCGTACCATCCCGGTCGCGACATTTCACCGATACTCCTTCGCCAGATCGCCCGGGACATCGGGCTCTCGATAGAGGAGTTATTGGAAGCCAGATAGCCCAGCGGCCTAACTAGCGTTTGCAGCTGACGCTGCTGCCATTCGGCGCATGGCCTTTGGTCGTGCTGCGCGGCGGCGTGTCGTGGATGGAGAGATTGTGCTCACTTCCTTTGTTCGTATGCTCCCCCCGCGCTCCGGCGGGGCGCAGCTGAAACGCATACCCGTTAGGCCGCTGGCGAGCACTAGTCAGGTCCTGTACAATCAAGGTTCCGCAGACAAGCGGATCTCCCCAGCAAAGGAGGAGTTGTGGATAAGAACCTTCTCAGCATCCTCTGGTATGGGTATTCTTCCTTGGTGGACTGTTCGGCATGGCGATGGGCTTCGTCAAGTTCTTCAGTGGTGGTACGCCAGCTGAGTATGGGGTGATGGGAATCGGCGGAGGGTTCTGGCTCCTCTCCTCAACGATCGCGATCTTCATTCGCCGACGCATCGAGTGAGGCTAGGCCAGCGGCCTAACCAGCGTTTGCAGCTGGCGCTGGCGCCATTCGGCGTCCGACCTTTGGCCGTGCTGCACGGCGTGTTCCTCGATGTTGGAGAGCACATACTTGTTGCCTTTGTTCAGCTGAGTCCCGCGCTCCGGTGGGGCGCAGCTGAAACGCATAACCGTTGGGCGGCTGCTCGAGACTGCAATCATGTCGACTGTTCTCTCGCACCAAGAAGCACGCCGAGTCTACAATAGAATCGGTTCGCTGCAGGATTGGCAGGCCTTCTACGAGGATCGCGCCACCGATGTGCTCGTGCGCCAGGGAGACTTCGGTTCTGCCGAGGCCGTGTTCGAGTTTGGCTGTGGCACCGGGCGTTTTGCGCTGCGTCTGTTGACGGAGTTTCTCTCGGCCAATTCCCACTACCGCGGGGTGGACGTGAGCCCGAAGATGATTTCACTTGCTCAGGCGCATCTCGCACCCTACTCATCCCGCGCCCAGGTGGTTCTTACTGAGGGCGAGCCCCCCGTCGGTGAACCGGCGGAGTCTTGTGATCGGTTCGTGTCGAACTATGTCTTCGACCTTCTCTCGGAGGAAGACATCCGGGCTGTCTTGACAGAAGCACGTCGAATGCTTCGCCAGGAAGGGTTGTTGTGTCTGGCAAGCCTTTCGACTGGCGTGGGCCCGTTGTCGCGTAGCGTGGCGAGCGTTTGGCATTGGATTCAGGCTCATCGACCGTCAGTTGTGGGAGGCTGCCGACCGCTCGAGCTGCTGGCATTCCTGCCAGCGTCTGCCTGGCAGGTTCGACACCACGCCAAGTTGGTGGCGTTTGGCATCACATCGGAGGTATTGATCGCGCAGCGCTGCTAGAAAGACAGCCGCCTAACCAGCATTTGCAGCTGACGCTGGCCGCCTATTGGCGACCGGCCTTTGGCCGTGCTGCGCGGCGGGCTCGTTGACGTTGGAGAGATCGTACTGACGTCCTTTGTTCACATAATCCCCGCGCTCCGATGGGGCGCAGCTGAAACGCATAACCGTTAGGGGGGCGCTTCGTTCAGATTGATATAAGCATGATAACCGTGCTACTATGATATATGATCCGGTCGTTCAGGGATCGAGGCACCAAAGATGTCTTCAATGGCCGCCAGACGAAGGCGGCCAGGCGATCGTGTCCGGTCCAGCTTTGGCGGATCGCTGCTCGAAAACTGGATCAGCTTGACTCAACGATCCGGGTTGAAGAGTTAAGCGTAACCCCCGGCAACCGGCTCGAGAGTCTCAAGGGTGATCGAGCAGGGCAATGGAGCATCAGGATCAATGAAAGATACCGCATCTGCTTTGAGTGGACTGAGAATGGTCCCGAGCAGGTTGAGATTGTCGATTATCACTGAGACAGACTTCTGAGGCAGTAAGATGATTCGTATACCGACGCACAGAGAGCCAACGCACCCGGGTCAGATGTTGCTGGAGGAGTTCCTGAACCCGATGGGCCTGACCCAGCGTGAGTTGGCTGATGCGATACACGTGCCGTACCAGCGAGTGAATGAGTTGGTCAACGGTCGGCGAGGTGTGACCCCGAGTACAGCGCTGCGTCTGGGGACGT
>JASFLD010000645.1:0-3078 GCA_050118275.1 Gemmatimonadales bacterium | reverse complement strand
CACAAGCCCGTTACCATGCGGACAAGCTCTGTTGACGAAGAACGGAGGGGGTGGGATTCGAACCCACAAGCCCGTTAGGGCGCCGCATTTCGAGTGCGGTGCATTGCCGTTCTGCCACCCCTCCGACTGCAACTACGCGGGTTGCCGCAACTCGTACGGTTCAACCCCGTTCTGCCACCCCTCCGAATACGACTCCTTCTTCCAGTGAACTCCTAAGTAAGGCCTCTCTACGCCGCTCCCACCCCAACGGACGGGGTGGGATTCGAACCCACGAGGCGCTTGCGGCGCCCACACGCTCTCCAGGCGTGCGCCTTAAACCACTCGGCCACCCGTCCTAACAAGTCGGGCGCTGAGTATCGGACCGGCCATCCGACGCCCAACGCCTCGCACCCGACAAAGTTGCCCCGCCAGGGTTCGAACCTGGAGTCTCTTGGTCCAGAGCCAAGCGTGTTGCCAATTACACCACGGGGCATCGTCCCAACGGCAGCAGCGCCGCCATTTCACGCCACGCGACCACCGCCGCGCCGGGCCATCAATCTAAAGAAAAAGCCCGTAAATACAACCGCGGCGCGAGGCTATCGCACGCTAATCGTCGGTTGCGCGCACAAGCCCACCAACAGCACAGTGACGGCGAGGACCAACAGAGCTTTCGTGAGTTTCATCGGCCGGCCCGGCCTCCTTCTCAGCCGTGACGAGGACCGTCTGAAGTTAGCCCGCCGCGGTCTCGCTTTCCAGCCGAAGCGCTCGCGGAGTCCGGGGAGCGGCATCGCTGGCCGCCGGAGCCGATTCCTTGTACATTGGATGACAGTTATGCTCCCGCCTGGAGCGCTGTAGTGGCAAGAATGTGTGGGGGATGCGACGAGGCTCGGGAAATCGCCGCCGGCGTCAATCGTGGAATCCTGATCAGTTCGACCTGTTCGAGCCGCCGCACGAGCCGTGCGAGGACGGCCGGGGTACCTACATCCAGTTCCTCATAGCACCGCCCACGGAGCTGGGCGAGCCCGGCCCGTGGGCGGCGGAGTCAACGACTCAAAACGAACCAGAGTACGCTTCCCTTCTATCCCCCTTCTAACTGCAAGCTCTGGCCTCGATCTGCTGGATCATGCCCGCCGGGAAGACGTGCAGCGCGCCGTTGATGTCCTCGAGCTGCAACTGGCCCTCCTGGTCCAATTGCGCCCACAGCGCCGCGTACAGATCGCCGGGGTCACGCGCGTTCCAGTAACGCGGATCCACCTTCACCGCGTAGTCCTCGCCGGCCGTGGTGCGGATCCACAGCTCCACGCACGCGCCTTCGGCGAACGTGTAGCTGGCCGGGTACGTCTGCACGGCGGCGTCCCACGTGACCAAGCTGGCGCCGCGGCCGTCCCACCAGCAGTAGTTGTAGTAACCGCAGTAGTTACGGTAGACGATGACAGGCCCGCCAATCACGATGGCGAAGTGCCAGTGACTGTGATAGAACCCGAAACCACCGTAGTGGAACCCCCAGATCCGGTGCGGCCCGTAGTAGTGGTAGTGACGGTAGGAGTACCGGCGTACGTACCGGTTGTGCCAGCCGTCATAGTAGCCACGTTCGTAACCACGCCTGTGTCCGGAGTTGTAGCCACCACGTCTACCCGACCGGTAGGGCTGCCGACGGCCATCGTTCCCGCGGTTCACGTTGCCGCGGCTTCCGCTATCGTCTCTCCGCTGCGTGTACCGCCCCGTGATCTTCTTCTTCTGAGCGTCGCGCACCACGTCACGCGTGTTGCCGCTGGGGTCGCCGACCGGCCCCTTGCGTGTGTACAGCGACTTCAACGTCGTCTGGGTTCGAGAGTCGGGCGCCGGCGCGCGATTGACTCGCACCGTGCTCCGCTCCTGAGGTGTCGGCGCGCGATTGACTCGCACCGTTGACCGCTGTGAAGGAGCCGGCGCCTTATTGACCCGCACCGTCGTCCGGGTCCGGTCCTGGGGAGCCGGTGCGCGATTGACCCGCACCGTCGTGCTGGGCCGCGCCCGCGGCGTCGCGCGATTGACCCGAACGGTCGAACGCGACGAACTGGGAGCCGAACGCACCGTCCTCCGCGGCGCGGCCTTGACCGTCCGCGGTGCGCTGGATCGAGCCTTCGGCGGGGCCACCCTCTTCACGTGCGAGCTGGACGCTCCACGCTTCCCGCTCGACCTCGCCTTCGCCTTCTGCGCCACCGCCGAATCGGCGGCCGCCAGGACGAAGACCGCGGCGAGCGCGGTGACGAGGGTTCTGGAGGCTGTCCTTGACATGTGAACCTCCCTCCTGCTGCGCCGCAACCGTTGAGTCGCCCTCTCGGGGCTCGGCTCCAACGGGCTCTCCGCCCGCGGCCGCGGCTGACTCTGGGCCCCTGTGTAGCTCGTTGCTGAGGGGGGACCTCTCTTAACTCTACCCTCGACTGGCTCTGATTGCAACGAACTCGAGCCGGGCTCGGATCGAAACCGCCGATCCGCCCTCACACTTTCAAACACCACAAGAGCAGACTTTGTGCCGTCCGATCTCGGGGCCGCGATGACAACAGAATCTGGTCTTTCGGCCCCTCGTGTAAGGCAGGTCACATCGAGCAGCGTGTTCGGATCGCCCCTGCCGTGTCGCTGCGACACGCGACGGGAAACGGAAGCTGGCCCCCGAACTCCCTTGAACTCCGTCATGCCGGGTAGTATCGTCCCGCGTCCCGATCGCCCGAATGACCGACTCGCCACCGCCGGCCAAGCGGAAAGTGACGCCTGATGCGACTGCTCAAGTACTCACCGCTGATCCTGGTCCCAGTGGCCGTCGGCCTCGATCTGGCCCACGCGCCGCCGGCGCTGGTCTTCCTGGCCAGTGCCGGCGCCATCGTCCCGCTCGCCCATCTGATGGGCCTGGCTACGGAGGAGCTGGCAGCGCGCACCGGCCCGACGTTCGGCGCCCTGATGAACGCCACGCTGGGGAACGCGGCCGAACTGATAATCGGGATCTTCGCCCTCCGCGCCGGCTTGATCGAGCTGGTCAAGGCTTCGCTCACCGGCTCGATCATCGGCAACCTGCTGTTGATCCTCGGGCTCTCGCTGTTCGTCGGCGGGCTGAAGCACCAG
>JASFLD010000644.1:0-3079 GCA_050118275.1 Gemmatimonadales bacterium | reverse complement strand
CAGAAGACCCGCTTGCCTTTCGCCAGTATCTCGTTCAGCGCGTCGCGGAAATGCGGTGTACTCTTGGCCACTTCCAGCCCCACTTGCTCGACGTACTCCTGCCAGGATTTCCGCAGCTCGTCTTGGAAAAGCTCCTTGAGACGTCCTTCGCGCAGCCCCTTATCTTGGCGGTCGGGATAGTAAGCGGCCAGGTCCGAGATCAGAGCCCGGGCGAGACGCCGAGCTCGCGCCCCCTGGTCGGGCTGCCCGAACCGGAATCCGGCGACCGGCTCGGCTGGCGTCGGCTTGACCGCCGGCTGCGGCGGCGGCGTTGGTTTGAATGGTGGCGCCGTTGGCGGCGGTGTGAGACCGGCCGGCGGTGGTACGATAGGTTTGCTTGGGGGCGGTGTCGGCGGCGGAGCGGGCCCGATGGCGGGTTCGGGAGTCTCTGGTTCCGCCACTGCTTCGGCTGCCTCGCCGCGTTCCTGCGTCTCTGGCGGCGGTGTCAACGCTTCGCTCACTGGCGGTGACGCTGGCTCCGGCTCGTGCGTCTCCACCTCGGCTTCCACCTCATGCGTCTCCACCTCGTGCGTCTCCATCTCGGCTTCGGCCTCGTGCGTTTCTACCTCGGCTTCGGCCTCCGGCGCCGGTTCCGGAACGAGAGGTGGCTCAGGCTCGACGGGTGGTTTGGGCGGCGTCAGCGGTGGCGCTGGAGGCGGCGGCGGTGCGACCATCTCCGGCCTCTGACTTTGCCTCTGTTCGGAGAGGACCTCGAAAACGCCCCCGCACACCGAGCAACGGGCGCGTACACCCTCGGCGGGCACTTTCCGCGGATCTACTCTGAAGACCGTCTTACACTGTGGACAGGAGACGTTCATGATCGACCCTTCATCGCTTCGATAGTTCGCCTGTGCGCTCTTCTCGTGCGGGGTTCGCGCTGGCCCTGCCGACGATCGACGACGAAGATGGAGCCTTGCTTGGTCTTCGCGTATGCTTTCATTTCGGTAGCGAGTTCGCCGACCTCGGCTGGGTGGGTGTACTTCCGCTGCTCCGTCGTCACCACCCCGATCGACAGCGTCATCAACGAAATGCGATGCAGCTGCCCCCTTCGATCCTTCCCCCAAAAGAATCCCGCCTTGCGGTCCTCCTCCGAGTATTGGAATGGAATCAGCGTGTCGAAGATCGAGATGATCTCTCGACAACAACTCTCAAACATATCAAACGGCACGTTGAAGATGAAGTCGTCGCCGCCGATATGCCCAACGAACCCTGCCGGAGCGAAGGCTTTCACCACGTCACGCAGGATCTTGGACGTCAGCAGGATCACTCGATCGCCATGAGCATAACCGTATCTGTCGTTGAATTCCTTGAAGCTGTCGATATCGGCATAGCACACCGCGAAGTCTTCGTCGGCTTCCAGTCGCGCACTGATATCGCGCTCGATCATGGCGGTGCCCGGCAGCCGTGTCGTCGGGTGCACGCTCACGTCGCGTTCCGCGCGTCGGGCGACTGTATCGAGGCGGAGCAGTTTCTCGCGCTCGTCCATCTTGTAGGTCAGAATGTCGTCGGCTCCCTCAGCCAGGACACGTTCGAGAATGTCTCCCTTTGGCCGCTCTGACCAGACGATCACTGGAGTGATGGCACTGAACGGGTCCGACTTGAGCGTCCGAATCAATTGAAAGACTTCCTCGACATCGCCGTCGCCGTCCACGACCACCAGGGCGGACGGATTCCGGTTTGCCAGAGCCGGGACCTCAGCCGCTGTCCGCGAAGCCAGCAGGCTGGAACCGTTCTCCGCCACGTGGGCCGCCAGGGCCTGCGGTGGCTGCGAATCAACCGAGGAATAGAAGACTATGATCGGTGGCAGTGACATCGAATCAACGCGAACTCGCGCGCCTCCCAGTCAGACTTCCGGTGAACTTACTGGCGCGCCATCACGGCGTCAATTTGCCGTCTCCAACGTCTGATTCTCTGCTAGCCCGAGGTCCAGCTTCTGGCTCTCACGGTCCACCGACACTACCTGAACGCGGAGCCGGTCGCCTAGGCGATAGCTTCGGCGACGCACCTCGCCTACAAGGGAATACTCCGCCTCCACGAAGTGATAGTAATCGTCCAGCAGGTGGCTTACGTGCACGAGGCCCTCTACGAGCACATCGTCGAGCAGCACGAAAAGCCCGAAGGGAGCCACGCCGCTGACGGTTCCCTCGAACACATCGCCCAGGTGCCGCTCCATGTATTCTATCTTCTTCAGCTCGACCGACTCTCGCTCCGCCTCCATGGCCTGGCGCTCCCGCAGCGAGGAATGGGCGGCGATGTCCGCAAGACTGTCTTCCCACTCCCTCGGCACCGGCTTCCCCTCGAGAACCGCCCGCCGAAGGATCCTGTGGACCATCAGGTCTGGGTAGCGTCGGATCGGTGATGTGAAGTGTGTGTACGCGTGTGACGCCAATCCGAAGTGGTCCTGCCGCTCGTTGCTATAGCGCGCCTGCTTCATGCTGCGCAATACCAAGGTAGAGATCATACTCTCCTCCGGTCGGCCCTCCGCCCTGGAGAGAAGCTTCTGCAGGGCCGTGGGTGAGGTTTCGCGGCCCTGCGGCAGGGGGAAGCCAATTTTCGCCACGAACTCGCGTAGACGGTCGATACGATCGGCATCGGGTGGCTCATGCACCCTGTAAATGAACGGCAGCGCGCGTTTCAAGGCCAACCGGGTCATCGACTCGTTTGTCAGTATCATGAGCTCTTCTATCAGCTCGTGAGTGTCCAGGCGCAGCAGCCTCTGCACATCCGTCGGCTCGCCGGCTGCGTTAACGATGACCCGCACCTCGGGCAAATCGAAATCCAGGCTGCCCCGGGCCCGACGGCGCCGTCTCAGCCCGCCCGCCAGATCCCGCAGTCGTCGCAAGGCGTCATGAACCGCCGCGTCGGCTCGCTCGCGACCATCGAGTATGTCCTGCGCCTGCCCGTAGCTGTAGGCATGGCGGCTGCGAATCACCGCGGCGACCAGTCGCGTGGCCACGATCTCACTTTGGGAGTCGAGATCGATGAGAACCGAAAGGGTGGGACGATCCTCACCCGGCATGAGCGAGCACAGGTCTCCTGA
>JASFLD010000643.1:0-3083 GCA_050118275.1 Gemmatimonadales bacterium | reverse complement strand
GTTCCACCGCGCCGGCACCGGCTCGGACTTCGATCTGCTGACCGCCC
Organism: Gemmatimonadales bacterium; assembly: GCA_050118275.1. Taxonomy (GTDB): domain Bacteria; phylum Gemmatimonadota; class Gemmatimonadetes; order Palauibacterales; family KS3-K002; genus JASFMO01. The sequence goes on along the minus strand of JASFLD010000643.1, from coordinate 3,036 downwards.
AAGTCCAGGTGGATAACATCCGTCCCAGACTGATCGAGGCTCGCAATCGTCTCGAGCTCGACCTCAACAATCTCAAGCGCGCCATCGACATTCCGTTGGACCGCCGACTCGAGCTCAGCGACTCGTTGACAGGACCGGCACCGCAGGACTCGTTAGCGTTGGAAGATGCGGTGGCCCGGGCGTTGGAGAACCGCAGCGACCTCCGGGTGCAACGCACGACAGTGGCCCTCCAGAGCGAGAACCTGACGGCCGAGCGTCGCGGCATGCTGCCTTCGCTCAACCTGGAAGCGCAGCTGACCCGGCGAGCCGCGTCCGCCGATCTGATCCCGCCCGAGCGCGATTTCATTCAATCGACCACCGTCGGTCTCGTCCTCGAGTTCCCCATCTTCGACGGGCTGGCCCGCTCCGGCCGAATCCAGCAGGCCGAGGCGGCGCTCGATCGCGAACGCTTCCGACTGCAGCGCGCACGCATGACCGTCCACCTCGAAGTGCAGCAAGCCCTGCAGGCCCTCGGGGCCGCCCGCGAACAGGTCGAGGCGTCCCGGGGTACCGTCAGGCGTGCCGAGGAGGCGCTGCACATTGCCCAAGTACGTTTCGCCAACGGGCTCTCCACCCAGGTCGAGGTGAACGACGCCGAGCTCGCCGTGACCGAGGCGCGAACCAACCAGGCCAGCGCCCGCTACGCCTACAGCGTTGCCCGCGCGCGACTGCAGGCGGCGATGGGAGAACGCTGATGATCGACTTGCGGACGCGGCTCCTCGGCATCGTTCTCGCTGTTTCGGCCCTCAGCGCGTCGGCCGCACGCGCTCAGGACGTGGCTCCCGCCATGCCCGGCGCACCCCGTCAGTTCGAGCTGTCCGTCGGGGTCGGCACGCTGAGCTGGAAGGACGCCGCCGGGCGCGGCGAAATCGACTCCAGCCTTCTATTCGGACTGGCGATCGAACGACGGCTGGTCGAGTTCCTCTCCATAGGAGCCAGCGCGGGATATGGATCGACCCGGATCGCCGGCGAAGATCGCGCCGCCGATCTCGACCAGTACACGCTGGAACTCGTGCTGCAGGGCCGGCTGGCTTTCGCCTCTCTGCGCGACCTCGGCCTGGTGCCTTTCCTGGCCCTCTCCTACGGCGCCATCGTGCACGACCCGAGGCCCGGAGACCTCAACACGCGATCGCAGACATCTCTGGGCTACGGCCCGGGCCTGGACCTCGACTTCGGACCCCGGTTCGGCCTGCGTGTGGAGTGGCGGCACTACTCTGTGAACCTGCAAGACGTCTTCACGCCCGAGGACCGCGCCGCTATCAAGACAGGCGCCGATCGCATCATGGCCGCGTTGTCCTGGCGCTTCTGAGAGGAGTCCAAATGTACACGGTTCTGATCGCCATACTGCTGCTGGCCGCTGCGGGATTGATATGGGGAGGCATGAAGCGGGGCCGAAGCGGACCGATCGCGCTGGGCATAATTGTCGCCGCCCTCACGATCGTCTTTTTCTCGTTTCTGGATTTCTGGAGCGAGGCCCTCTGGTTCGGTGCCGTGGGCTACCAGCCCCGGTTTTGGACGCTAGTGCTCTGGAAGACGGCGCTGGGCCTGGGCGGAGCGGCGATTTCGACGCTGTTGGTCCACCTGTTGACCCTCGGCCTCGACGAGAGCAGGCGAGCGCTGCACTTCGGCTCGAAGGCGGTCGCGGCGGCCGCCGGCGCGATCTGGGGCGTCGCCAACTGGAACACCTTCCTCCTCTTCTTCAACCGCGTGTCGGCGGGCGTTGCGGAACCCATCCTCGGACGCGACGCCGGCTTCTACCTGTTCGTCCTGCCGCTCTACGAAGCGGTCTTCGGCCTGCTGATCCTCGTGGCGATCATCGCGCTGATCGCCTGGGGCATGGGCCGCTTCCTCCAGGTCGGCGAGCGAGGACTGGAGTTGCAGTTGGTGAGAGGGGCCGGTGGACACACGGGTCCCCATCCCACGGCATTCTATTGGAGTGCGGCGACCCTGCTGGTAGTGCTGGCCTGGGAAAGTTACGTCGACCGCTTCAAGCTGCTCTACTCGGAGTTGGGCGTGGTCGCCGGTCCCGGCTGGACCGATGTCCATGTCCGGCTGCCCGCCTATGGCGTCATGATCGTCTTGCTGTTGGCGGCGGCGCTATTGCTGGTGGTTCCGCCGGCCCGGCGATTCGTGACCGGTCGCGCCGAACGGTCCAGGCTCGCGCGGCTGGCGCGCCTGGCGCCGCTGGCGCTGGCCGCGGGTGTTCCCTTCATCGCCTGGTTCCTGTCGCTGATCGTGCTGCCGGGCCTATTCCAATGGCTCTACGTGGAGCCCAACGAGGTCACCGTCGAGCGTCCTTATATCAGCCACAACATCGAATTCACGCGCCGCGGCTTCAAGCTGCAGAACGTTGAAGAGCGCGAGTTCCCGGTCGCCGGGCAGTTCACGCAGGCCACCGTCGACCGAAATCAGGGCATCTTCGACAACGTGCGACTGTGGGACTGGCGGGCGCTGAAGTCGGTTTACAAGCAGTTCCAGGAGATCCGGCTCTATTACGAGTTCTCCGACGTGGATGTGGATCGTTATCGCTTCGCCGATCAGTACCGCGAGGTCATGGTCTCGGCGCGGGAGATGAACCTGGACAACCTGCCAGCTCAGAGCCAGACATTCGTGAACGAGCGCTTCACGTACACGCACGGCTACGGCGCGACTCTGACGACCGTCAACGAATTCACTCCGGAAGGGCTGCCCAACTTGTTGGTGAAGGACATCCCTCCCAAGTCCGACTACTCCGCTCTCGACATCACGCGGCCGGAGATCTACTACGGCGAGCTCACCGACACCCACGTTATCGTAGACACCAAGCAAGAAGAGTTCGACTATCCCAGCGGCGAACAGAACGTCTATGCACACTACCCCGGCACAGGCGGCGTGGGGATCGGTAATCTGTGGCGCCGTTTTCTGTTCGGCTGGAAGTTCGATGGTACGCGGCTCCTGTTCTCGTCGTATCCAACAAAGGACAGCCATATCCTCTTCCATCGGCGAATCCAGGATCGC
>JASFLD010000642.1:0-3102 GCA_050118275.1 Gemmatimonadales bacterium | reverse complement strand
CGGCCAGGATTCGCCCGAGTACGCCGAGGCAAGAAAAGAGGTCGAGCGCGAGATCCAGGCCACCCAATCGCGCAAAGCCGAACTCACCCAGGAGATCGCGCTCCTCGACGCCGAGAACAGTCGCTACGACATGGTCCTGGAGACGTCGGACGGGCGCGAGGCCACCGTCGCCGTGGCAGAGATCGTGCGGGCGGTGCCGGCCAACCGTCTGGAGCTTGACGGCAAGCTGAAGGTGTACGCGTCGCGGTGGGGCGAGTTCCTCACCGCCGATCCACGCGAGGCCAACAGCGAGGGCGGTGTGTGGCCGGCCATCGTTGGTACCGTCATCATGACGCTTCTGATGTCGATCGCGGTGGTCCCGTTCGGCGTGCTGGCTTCGTTATACCTGCGCGAGTACGCCAAGGCCGGACCACTGGTCAGTGGGGTGCGTATCGCCGTGAACAACCTCGCCGGCGTGCCCAGCATCGTCTTCGGCGTGTTCGGGCTCGGTTTCTTCTGCTACATCATGGGTGCGAACATCGACCAGCTATTCTTCGCCGCCAAGCTGCCCAACCCGACCTTCGGCAAGGGCGGCGTGCTGTGGGCCTCGTTTACCCTGGCACTGCTGACACTCCCCGTGGTGGTGGTGGCCACCGAGGAGGCGCTGGCCGCCGTTCCGGGGTCGATGCGCGAGGGGTCGTACGCGTGCGGGGCGAGCAAGTGGCAGACGATCCGGCGCATCGTGCTGCCGCGCGCGATGCCGGGTATCATGACCGGGTTCATCCTGGCCATGGCCAGGGGCGCTGGGGAGGTGGCGCCGCTGATGCTCGTGGGAGCCGTCAAACTGGCCCCGGACCTGCCTATCGACGGGGTGTTCCCATTTCTGCATCCCGACCGGAGTTTCATGCACCTGGGGTTCCACATCTACGACGTAGGATTCCAGAGTCAGAACAGCGAGGCGGCCAAGCCGATGGTTTTCACCACCACGCTGTTGCTCATCGCCATCATCACCGCGCTCAACCTGGCGTCGGTGTGGATTCGTTCGCGGCTCCGCCAGAAATTCCTCGGCGGGACGTTCTGAACGCGGAAGGCAAGAATGAACATGCCCGAAAACGTACAAGAAAACGGCACCTTCAACCGCCTCGAGGCCATCACCCGCGGCGAGTTCGTCGAGAGCACCATTCACAAAGGGCTCGACCAGGTGACGTCGGTGCTGGAGGCGCAGTCGTTCGACTTCTGGTACGGAGTCAAGCAAGCGCTTTTCGATATCAACATGAAGATGCCCGAGGGGCAGATCACCGCCATCGTGGGGCCGTCGGGGTGCGGCAAGTCGACGTTGCTGCGTTCGATCAACCGCCTCAACGATCTCATCGACATGGTCCGCATCGAGGGGGACATCCTGCTCAACGGCGATTCCATTTACGGGAAGGCCGTCGACGTGATCGAACTGCGCAAACGCATGGGCATGGTGTTCCAGAAGTCCAATCCATTCCCCATGAGTATCTGCGAAAACGTCGTGTACCCTCTTCGGGTGGACGGGGTACGCAACAGGGCGGTGCTGGACGAGGTATGCGAGCGCAGCCTCCGGGGGGCCGCGCTGTGGGACGAGGTCAAGGACCGGCTCAACGCCAACGCGCTGGAGCTCTCGGGCGGCCAGCAGCAACGCCTGTGTATCGCCCGCGCCATCGCCGGGGAGCCCGAGGTGCTCCTGATGGACGAGCCGTGTTCGGCCCTCGACCCGATCGCCACCGGTAAGATCGAGGACCTGATGCAAGAGCTCAAGGGGGACTACTCCATCGTCATCGTAACCCACAACATGCAGCAGGCCGCCCGCGTGAGCGACTACACAGCCTTCATGTACCTGGGGCGACTCGTGGAGTACGGCCCCACGGCCGACATCTTCACCAAGCCGATTCTCGAAGAGACCTCGGACTACGTCACCGGGCGCTTTGGTTGAGCTGGAAAAACAGTTGTCCCCCGCGGGGGCGCTGTTGGAGTATTCTTTAAATTGGCAAGTCGGAAGCGGTTTCTGCCACAAGGATTTATACGGCATTTATGAGATCTTTCCATAACTAGGATAGATTGCGCCGTATGAACACACTATTAGGATCGAGGCAGACGCCTGTGAAGACTGAAAAGATAGTCGTCATCGAGGACGAGGCCGACATTCTCGAGGTCATCGAGTACAACCTCCGCCGCGAGGGTTTCGACGTGGTGTCGAGCGAGAGCGGGGAGGATGGGCTCGAGAAGGTCGAGAGTGCGGCCCCGGATTTGATCCTCCTGGACCTCATGCTCCCCGAAATCGACGGGATCGAACTGTGCCGCAGGCTCAAGTCGGACCCGCTCACCGCCGGCATCCCCATCATCATGGTGACGGCCAAGGGCGAGGAGAGCGACGTCGTGCTGGGACTGGGCGTGGGCGCCGACGACTATGTCACCAAGCCGTTCAGCCCCAAAGAGCTGATCGCGCGGGTAAAGGCAGTGCTTCGAAGGGGCAAGCTGCGGGTCGATACCGAGCGCAAGGATCGGATCGTTCGCGACGGAGTCGTGGTGGACATCAAGCGCCACGAAGTCCGTGTCGACGGCGAATCGGTGTCGTTCACGGCCACGGAACTGCGGCTCCTCCATTTCCTCGCATCCCATCCCGGGCGAGTGTTCACGCGCGACCACCTGCTGAGTCGAGTCATCGGCGAGGACGCGATCGTGATCGATCGAAATATCGACGTTCACGTCCGAGCCATCCGCAAAAAGCTGGGTGCGCACCGTGATCTCATCGAGACGGTTCGAGGGGTCGGCTACCGGTTTCGAGAGTGACGCCTGAATGCGACAATCTCGCCTCCTCTGGAGACTCTACGCGGGGTACGCGGCGCTCGTTGTGCTGACGACCGTCATGCTCGGCGTCCTGGTCGATCGCAGCGTCGAGCGTGATCTCGTGCGCCAGATCCACGACGCGCTCGAGACCGAGGCCGTGCTGCTGAACGAGATCGCGCGCCCGTACATGTCGTCGCCCCCGGACTCGACGTTACAGCATCTCCTGTACGTGCTCGGGGCTCGCACCGGCACGCGCTTCACCGTGATCCGCGCCGACGGGGTGGTGTTGGCCGACTCGCGCGAAGACCCCGC
>JASFLD010000641.1:0-3103 GCA_050118275.1 Gemmatimonadales bacterium | reverse complement strand
ACCGAGGGAGCTGCTCTCGAGTTGTCCCCTACCGCGCTGGAAGAGATCGATGTCGTCACGGGAGGCTTCGGTGCAGACAACGGCGCCGCGCTGTCGGGCATCGTGAACTATACGACCAGACGCGGCAACGCCGACCGCTGGGAGAGTCGGTTCTCGATCACCAGCGACAACTGGATGCCCGACGATCTTTCGCCCGGGTTCAGTATGCTTTCCACCACGGTCGGCGGACCGATCGGCTTCTTGGGACGAGGCAGCACGATCTTCGCCGATGTGCTGGCACAAGGGAAGGTCGATTCCGATCCTCGTGCGCGGGGGCTGACGTGCCTCCAGCCCGACGATGGTGACGAAGAGCTCGCCGGGCTGATCTCCTCGATTCGCGATAGACCGGCCACGCGTCACCTGTACTGCCCCTACACACTGCCGCGCCTGCCGTACCAGCGGGGCGACAAGTTGCTGGCGTTCACCCGTATCGACCGACCGCTGGGAAGGAGCGCCAACCTGACCTTCTCGCTCCTCTTCAATCGACGCCAGCAGGAACTGTACACGCCGGAGTTCAAGTACAACCCGGACTTCCAACTTGGGCAGCGACACAAGGGACTATTGGGAACCTTGTCCTTGGATTGGACGCATCAGGCCGAGGGACGCGTCTACCGGCTGACGACGCGCGCCGCGGCGATGAGGCTCGATCGGCATCTCGGTGTCGTCGATCCATGGACGTTCGACGCACGCGCTCGAACGGCTGGCTTCGGGTTCGCGGATTTCCGCTTCCTCGGCGAAGACTTCGTTCGCTCGCCAATCGAGCGGCAACTGGAATCGGGTGCCGCCGTGCCGGGTTACGTCCGACCGGGCGGCGTGACCGGTTCGCCCTTCGGTCCAGCGGCCGAGGGAATCTTCTTCACCAACGGCACCCCGCAACTCGCGAACTGGAATCGGCTGGAATTCCTGGGTGGAGACATCGTGGGAGAAGTGCTGACGACCAGCGGCCACTCGCTGCGAGCCGGCGCGATGGCGCGACTCTATCGCGTCGAGAGCTACGAGCGCGTGCTGGCCTCGCTACCCGGATCGGTGCCCGACTATGCCCGCTTCTACCCCAGACGGGCCAACGCCTGGAGCGAGCTTTCGCTGTTGGCCATGCACAACATCAGCATCCGCTTCGGTCTTAGGCTGGAGGCCTTTCAGGCTGGGCTCAAGTATCAGCCCGACGCCTCGGATGCGGTCGCGCCGACCATCGACACGGAGTGGAAGGTAGACCTGCTGCCCCGGCTCGGGGTCGCGGTACCGATCCCGGGATCTCGCGGCCGAACCATGTTCCGATTCAACTACGGCCTCGCGGCGCAACCGCCGGACTTCAGGTTCTTTCTCGACACCACGCTGGGCGACTCGTTACGGACCGACATCCGGCGTCAGGGTAATCCCAACCTCAGCTTCGAGAAATCGACGGCCTGGGAGGCCGGTCTCAGCCACCTGGTCTCCGATAACCTGTCCGTCAGCGGCACCTTATTCTTGAAGGAACTGACGAACCTGGTCACCAGCGGTATCGCGTTCTCAGGATTCGGCACCCGGCAATTCACGACGGGGGACTTCGGTTCCGTGAAAGGCCTGGAGCTGACTATGCAGGCACGTTGGACGGGAATCCTCGCGCGACTCAACTACGCGCTGCAGGATGCCAAAGGAGTCACCTCGAGCGCTTTCGAGGAGCCGGGCGGTACGGTGACCACGCAGCGCGAGGAATTCCCGCTGGCTTTCGATCGCCGGCACTCGCTCGACGGGGCCTTGGGCCTGGGACGCCCCGCCGGCGGCGACGACAAGTGGGGCGCCATGTTGACGGTCTCGGTCAGGAGCGGCTATCCCCTTGACCGCACGGCGACGGTTGCTGACGGGGGTTCGCTGCTGAACGTGGGTCAGCGCTTGCCCTGGACCTACCAGGTAAACCTGCGCGTGACGCGCGAGTTCGGGTCCCTACCGGGCTGCGGGCGTTGTCGCTGGCGTCTGCTGGCCGATGCGCGCAACCTGCTCGACACCAAGAACACGATCGCGTTGCGACGCGATACAGGGACTGTGGCGCCCAGCGCCGGGGACGTCTTGGATTCAGCCGACGATCTATCCGACAGCGGGCCGATCCCGCGCGAGTCGCCTGCCTACAGCGCGTTGATCGATCTCGACTCCAACGGTCTCATCACGGCGGACGAACTGCGCACGGGCCGGATCGCTGCGTCGCTCGACCGCAATGATCCTTCCCTCTATTTCGGCGAAGCGCTCTCGCTTCGGCTCGGCTTGGAGTTGGAGTTTTGATCTCGCCCCAGCGACGTCGTTGGTTTCGGGTCGCCGTTCTCGCGAGCTGTCTCCCGTTCGCTTGTCGCGGCGACAGCGATCCCTTCCGCTCCCAAGAGCGACCGCCCTACGTCGAGGGCCAGCAGACGTTCAGCGCCGGGAATGACCGATCACCGGCCTGGTCCGCGGATGGACGACAGATCTACTATAGCGCCGAAGGGTTCGGCGAACTGGCGACCAGCCCCGGGGTGTTGCTGGCCTTTACTTTGCAGAGCGGCATCTCCGAGCCGCTCTTCCCCAACGTTCAATCGCCGGGTGTCCGTGGCGACCGCTGGCTCGTGGCTCCCGACCTGTCGGTGACAGATCTGCGTCTGGCCTTCATCGAGATTCAGGCGCTGTGGGATGCCCATCCCTGCAGTTTGGTATTGACCGACCTGGCGTGCTCGCCCGAGCGCAATCCGGCGGAGGTGGAACGACCTCCGCTCATGCAGATCGCCGTACGCGTACGTCGCCTCGATTCCACCGGCCCGCTCGAGGAGGACCCCAGGCTGGAGGTCAGGCCACCCGGCGTGGTACACGGCGGCACCGGACCAACGACGGACTATGTCCACAACTACCCCTTCCAGCAGTTGTTCGCCTCGGAAGGTGCATTCACCTTTCGGGCATCCTGGGCGCCGAACGGCGAGCGAGTGGTGCTCAGCGACGGCTTGCGACTGCTGATCTGGACGGTTGGAGAGTCCACAGCCGATACGCTGCCCGGTGTCGAGGACGCCGCCTGGCCCGCCTGGAGCCCGGATGGCCTATTGATAGCTTTCTCGCGGCTCGAGCGCGC
>JASFLD010000640.1:0-3106 GCA_050118275.1 Gemmatimonadales bacterium | reverse complement strand
AATCCTCGTAGGGGATGATTCTGTCACCTATATACGGTTTGCGGCCCGGGGTGTCAAGCCAATTCGCTTGCCGTAACCCGTGCATTTGGAGCCATTTCCGGGACAAGGCGCTAGAAAAACGACTCCGGATCGACGTCCCAGCGCAGATCCACGGCGCGCGCGCCGCGCCGAGTACCCACCACGTCGTTCCATGCGGCGAGCACGGCGTCCTTGTCCCCCTGCGAAACCGCCCCCTTGATGAGGATCTGTTCGCGGTAGCGGTTCTTCACCCGTGCCACCAGCGGCGGGGCGGGCCCCAGAACGACGATCCGTCGCGGCGCCAGCAGCGGCCGGATGCGTTCGGCCCACGCGTGCATGACGCCGGCCAGGAGCCCCGGATGGGTGGCGCTCGCCGACGCCAACACGATGCGCGAGAACGGCGGGTATCCCAGGCTCTCCCGCACCGACAGCTCCTCGGCCATAAAGCCGTCGTAGTCGTGGCGCTGGAGGAAGCGGAAGGCGTAGTGATCGGGCATGTACGTCTGGATGATGACGGTGCCGGGACTGTCCCCGCGACCCGAACGCCCCGCCACCTGCGTGAGCTGCTGATAGGTGCGCTCGGCCGAGCGGAAGTCGGGAAAATTCAGCCCCTCTTCGGCGTAGAGCACACCCACCAGGTTGACTCCGGGAAAGTGGTGGCCCTTGGTGACCATCTGTGTGCCCAGCAGAATCGGGTAATTGCCGGTCGAGAACTCCTCGAGTATGCGCTGGTGCCCCTCCTTGCCGCTGGTGGTATCGGCGTCCATGCGCAACACCGCCACGCCGGGAAAGAGTGAACCCAGTTCCAGCTCCACGCGCTGAGTGCCGATGCCGGAGAAGAAGAGCCTGCTGCCTTTGCACGCGTCGCAGCGGTCGACGGCGCGCCGCGAGAACCCGCAGAAGTGACACTTGAGCGTGTGGTCGACGCGGTGGAAGGTCAGCGAGATGTCGCAGTCGCGGCAGGTGGCCACCCACCCGCAGCTGTTGCACTGAACGAAACGGGCGTGCCCGCGCTTGTTGAGAAAGATGATGCTCTCGTGGCCGCGCTCGATGTTGCGCTCCAGCCGTTGGACGAGCGCAGTGGAGAACAGCGCGCGCGACTCGTTGCGCATGTCGACGAGTTCGATGTCGGGGAGCGCACCGCCACCGGCCCGCTGCGGCAGCAGCAGCGAGTTGTAGCGCCCGTCACGGGCGTGTCGCGTCGACTCGGCCGACGGCGTGGCCGAGCCCAGCACGACCGTGAGCCCCTCGAGTTTCCCCCGCATCAGGGCGACGCTGCGCGCGTGGTAGCGCGGCTTGTCGTCCTGCTTGTAGGAGTCGTCCTGCTCCTCGTCGACGATGATCATGCGAAGGTTGCGCACGGGGCTGAATACCGCCGAACGCGGCCCCACCACGATCCGGCACTGGCCGCGCTCCACCCGTTCCCACAAATCAAACCGCTCGGGCCCGGTGAGGCGGCTGTGGATGATGGCGACGTCGTCGCCGAAGATGCGACGGTACCGCGCCGTGGCCTGCGGCAGCAGGCCGATCTCCGGCACCAGCACGATGCACCCGCCGCCGTCCTCGAGCACGCGCCGCGCCGCGCGCAGGTACACCTCGGTCTTGCCGCTGCCGGTGACGCCGTAGAGGAGCACGGGATGGAAACCGCCGCGGTCGAGACGCCCGCTGATGTCGTCGAGCGCGGTCTGCTGGGCGGCGGTCAGTGTCTTCACGCTCGACTCGATCGCCTCCAGGGGCGAGGTGCGCACGATGGGCTCGATGGTGACCAACCCCTTCTCCACCAGCGCATCCACCTGCGCTCGCGCGTAGCTTCCCCATTCGTTCAGGATGGCGCTGAGCTGCGCGGCCCCACCGGCGCCGGCCAGCTCGGTGAAGAGGGCGAGTTGCTTCTTGGCACGCTTGAGCTCGCCGCGAACCCGTTGGAACGCCTCCCCGGTGGCCCCGCCGGCGCGCACCTCGGCGTCGGTGATGCGCACCAGCCCGGTGGGCTTCGCACGCACGCGCGCGCGCCGCAGGCTCGGCGGGAGCACCGACTGCATCGCCTCCCCCTCGGAGCAGCCGTAGTAGGTCGCAATCCACGCGGCGATATCGAGGAGTTCGCGCGGGAGATAGGTCTCGTAGGCGTTGCGGATGGCTTTGGTTTTGGAGGCGGGTACGTCGGATTCGGTGGTGAGATCGGTGACGATGCCGCTCAGCACGCGCCGGCCGAAGGGCACGTCGACGCGGCGGCCGACGAAGACGTCACCGGCGAGGTCGGCGGGGATGCGATAGGTAAAGGTCTTGCGGAGCGGAAGCGGAAGCGCCACGCGCGCAAACCGCTCGGAGCGCGGCTCCCCACCGCGCGCGTCGCCCTCCTCCGTCTGCAGCAGCTCCTCGTGCATGCGACGGAGTATAGTCCGCCGCCGTGGCCGTCGCAAGACGGCGGAGCGGACCCCCACCGGTTGCTGGAGAATTGACGCTCATCGCATCAGCTCCGGCAACCGAGGATCTCCTGGATTCGATCGATCAGACGGTTGGGACTAAACGGCTTGATGATGTAGTCGACCGCGCCGACCTCGTAACCGAGTCGCTTGTCCGCGTCGCGCCCCTTCGCCGTCAGGAGCACCACGGGGATGTTCTTCGTCTCGGGCTCGCGCTTGAGCCGGCGGCAGGTCTCGTAGCCGTCGAGCACGGGCATCATCACGTCGAGCACGATCAGATTTGGCCGCTCCTGCTTGGCCTTCTCGATGGCGAGTTCGCCGTTGTTCGCCGTGATCACCTCGAAACCCTCCGCCCCCAGACTGAAATCCAGGATGTGGAGAATGTACACCTCGTCGTCCACGACGAGTATCTTACCGAGAGCCATATCGGTGTCCTCCCTGTGATCTAGTTCGATGTCTCATCTGAAAACCCAATGCTGTCGAGCTGAACCAGCGGCGCGGAACGGTTGCGCGGTACGATCTGCTCGAATCGGTCGAGGTGTCGCGAAGCGGCCTCGACGAATGCGTCGACCACCGACGGGTCGAACAGCGTTCCAGAACGGTGCTTTAGTACTTCCAGCGCGTCCCGGGGCGAATACTGCTTCTGGTAGGGCCGGTGCGAAACCAGC
>JASFLD010000639.1:0-3111 GCA_050118275.1 Gemmatimonadales bacterium | reverse complement strand
AACTTCGTCTCGATCCCATGGATTCCGGACTGGGGGATCTCGTTCTCGGTCGGCATGGACGGGATTTCGCTGTTGCTCATCCTGCTGACGACCTTCCTGCTGCCCATCTCGGTCCTGGTTTCCTGGCTGCAGATCGAGGAGAAGGAGCGGCTCTATTACTCGATGTTGCTACTGCTGGGGACGGGGATGTTGGGCGTGTTCGTCGCTCTCGACCTCTTCCTCTTCTACGTGTTCTGGGAAGTCACGCTCATCCCGATGTACTTCCTGATCGGCGTCTGGGGGCATGAGCGGCGCATCTACGCGGCGGTCAAGTTCTTCCTGTTCACGGCACTCGGCTCGTTGCTGATGCTGGTTGCGATCCTGGTGATGTTCTGGCTGCGGCTCGATCAGGTTGGAGTCCCCAGTCTGGCGTACGGCGACATGCTGCGGCTCGAGATCCCCGGTTCGCTGCAATACTGGCTGTTCGCGGGCTTCGCGCTGGCCTTCGCCATCAAGGTGCCGATGTTTCCGTTCCACACCTGGCTGCCGGACGCGCACGTCGAGGCGCCGACCGCCGGCTCCGTGGTACTGGCGGCCGTCCTACTGAAGATGGGGGTCTACGGATTCCTGCGATTCGCGATTCCGTTGTTCCCCCACGCGGCGCTGGATCCGACGGTCGTCTGGTTGATCCTCGGACTGGCGCTGATGGGGATTCTTTACACGGCGTGGGTGGCTGCCGTGCAGCCCAACATGAAGAAGTTGATCGCATATACCTCGGTGGCACACCTCGGCTTCATTATGCTGGGGACGTTCGCATTGACCGCCGAATCGATTACGGGTGGCGTGCTTCAGAGCATCAACCACGGCGTGTCTACGGGGGCGTTGTTCATCCTCGCCGGTTTTCTCTACCAGCGACGTCACACGTACGAGATCTCGCAATACAGTGGCCTGGCCAAGGTCATCCCGGTGTACTCGGGATGCCTTGTCGTGGTCGGTCTGTCGTCGATAGCCTTGCCGGGACTGAACGGTTTCGTCGGCGAGTTCCTCATCTTGATTGGAAGCTTCAAGCGCTATCCGTGGGTCACACTCCTCGCTGCCACCGGCGTCGTCTTCGCGGCCTACTACATGTTGCCGATGATCAGGCGCGCGGTGTGGAACGAGGTGACTTTGGAAGAGAACCGAAAGCTGCTGGATCTCTCGCGCTTGGAGCTGGCGATCATCGTGCCATTGCTGGTCCTGATCGTCCTGATGGGGGTCTACCCACAACCGTTCGTGCGGCGGATCGCCGCGTCGGCGGAGGTCCTGAGCGAGCGCGTGGCGCTCGTTGCGGAGCAGCAGGCCGAGGACGCCGCTGAGGTGGCGTCCGTCGGCTCGGTACGAGGCAGCGGTCCGGGAACGCGGTGAGTGCGGCATGCAAATAGACTTCTCGAGTAATCTGGACTATCTCTGGGCGCTGATGCCGGAGACGGTTTTGACCGTCGGGGCGCTCGTCTTGTTGCTGTATGACGGATTCGCCAAGCGCCACGAGTCCGGAATGCGGACTCTGGCTTGGGGCAGCCTGGCCGCGTTGGGTCTCGCCGCCGTCGCGAACGTGTGGCTGATGGGCGTGGAGGAGATCGGACGAACCGGTATCATCGCGATCGACGACTTCCGGATCTTCACTAACTTCATGTTCCTCGCGGCTGGGGCCTTGATCGTGCTCATCTCCTTCGAATACGTCGACCGCGAGGGTATACGGGACGGGGAGTTCTACGCGCTGCTGCTGTTCGCCATCGTCGGGATGATGCTGTTGGCGGGCAGCCGGGACCTGATCGTGATCTTCCTGAGCTTCGAGTTGATGTCCTTGGCCGTCTACGCCCTGGTCGGATTCAACCGTGGCAGCCCGAGATCTTCCGAGGCGGCGTTGAAGTACTTCCTCTTGGGCGCGTTCTCGAGCGCATTTCTGCTGTACGGCATGGCGATGCTCGTCGGCGCGAGCTCGACGACCAACCTCGGGTTGTTGCGCGAGTTGGTGGATCCGGAGCGCGTCGGCGCTGTTGCCATCATGGGGATCGCACTGCTGGCCATCGGGTTCGGCTTCAAGGTCTCGGCGGTTCCGTTTCACGTGTGGACTCCAGACGCGTATGAGGGCGCGCCGACGCCGATCACGGCGTTCCTGGCGGCGGCAATCAAAGGCGCCGCATTTGCCGCGTTCATCAGGATCTTCGTAGTGGCGCTGGGGCCGTTGCATGGATACTGGGAGGAGATCATTTGGTGGCTCGCTTGCCTGACGATGATCGTTCCCAATTTGATCGCGCTTGTACAAGAGAACATCAAGCGACTGCTGGCCTATTCGTCGATCGCTCACGCGGGTTACCTGCTCGTTGCGCTGATCTCGGCGAACGAGTCCGGGATGGCCGCCTTTCTGTTCTACCTGGCGGCCTACACCGTGATGATCGTCGGGGCCTTCGCGGTCGTTCTGGTGATTGCAGGCAAGAACGACCGACGTCAGAAGATCTCGGACTACGCAGGCCTGGGGTACAGCCATCCATGGGCCGGCGCCATGCTCTCTCTCTTCCTCGTGTCTCTGGCGGGCCTGCCGCCGACCGCCGGCTTCGTGGGTAAGTTCTACATCCTGCGGGCCTCGGTCGAGTCCGGCTATGTGGGGCTCGCTGTGATTCTGGCGGTGACGACTCTCGTGTCCTACTACTACTACCTGCGCGTCATCGTCACGATGTACATGAGACCCGAGCTGGAGCCGATCGGACGATTGCATTGGGGTATTCCCTTGCGGGCGGCGCTCGTCGTTTGCGCAACGGTCACCGTCTTGCTGGGGATTCTGCCCTCCTGGCCGCTACTCAAGGCGCGCCAGAGCGTCGAGGGGCTCAGGCCGGTGGCCGAGCTCACCATCGATCCAGAGCAGTTGGCCGGGCGCTAGATCGCCGCGCGCGCCGGAGCAGGCGTGGCGGGGGCGGTCTCCGGTCGAACGGAGAGAGACATGTCGAAGGTCAGCCAACACATCTTCCGTGAGTACGATGTCAGGGGAATCGTCGGTGAAGATCTGACTGCCGAAACGGCCGTTCAGATCGGGCGTGCGTACGGGAGCCAGTTGCGCGCCGAGTTCGATTCGTCTGGCCCCACAGTCGCGCTGGG
>JASFLD010000638.1:0-3115 GCA_050118275.1 Gemmatimonadales bacterium | reverse complement strand
TCAGCGCCGGGCGTACATGCCGTCGAACACGACCTGCCAGGTCTTGCCGGAATCGCGCGAGACCTTCCACACTTGGCGAACGCGTCCGTCGTCTAGCGGCGTCCATTCGACGCGGTCGATGACCACGCCCTGCGGCGTTTTTCGCTCACCCGACAGGACCATCTGTCTGTCTTCGAGGCCACCCGTGAGCTGCAGGTACAAGCCCGAACCGACCCAAAGCTGGTTCCAGTGCCCGGTCTGCGGATCGAACCAGTTCAGGCTGTTTCCCTCGTTGCCGTTGGCGCCGCGCCAACTCTCGAGCAAGCCGCAACCCCGGGATACCCGGGTTATTAGATTTTCGCCGACGACGGTCCCGGCATTGTCGGTGACCTCCCAATCGCCCAGCCAGAAATCGAACTGTCGGTGCTCGGATCCACTGCAGGCCTCGACGATGGAACTTCGCCGTTCCGGTTGGCCTTCCTGCGCATGCGCAGATGTTGCGATCCCGAGAAGTGGAGCGAGGCCTGCGGTCAGATAGAACAGACAGATTCGCAGCATGACTCTCCTCCAGTCATCCTTGCCGTCCCTAGTCGCGCTTTGTCTCACGAAGGAAAAGCTAGAGTACTGATCCGTCTGGTTCCACAACGATCCGACCAAGTTCAGCCAGCTCAGGTTTAAATGGCACTGGGTACGACGAACTGGCCTGGCGGCCAGCCCACAAGTCGCGATCGCGATGGCTGCTGCCGAACGCGCCGCCGCCTGGCCGGGCGTGATGGGCGTCGGCGCGCGCTTCCCACACCCGCCCCAGTGCAACGTCTGGATCGGGATCCGACGGTCCGCCGTCGAGCGATCTCAGCGACAAGACACCCGAGTCATTCGCGTCGGGTCACTTTCCAGGATCGAGGATTCTGTCAATTCGCACAACGGCATCTTGAAGGTGGAGACGCGTGGCCCGATCGATGCCGCCACGGGCCAAGGCGCGGTTGATGTCCCGCTTCAAGGTCTCCAATTCCCCACGAACGAACGGCCGGATGTCCGACTGGGGTACGTTAACCGTAGTCGCGAACCGCGCCCCGAAGAACGACGGGGCCGCCGGCGGCTCCTCGGTCATCAGCCATCCCATGCGCTCCAAGTAACCGCGTTGCAAGTTTCGCCGATAGACACCTATGGATCGGCCCGTAGCAAGCTCGCTCCACACCGCCGAACGAAGACCATCGAGCATCTCACCCAATGTGTACGCGTCGGCCCCGTTGCGAGCCTCCGCTTCTATGAGTCGCTGCATGCGCCCCGGATCGAGCACCAGGTTGACCACTCGTACCTGCACCGTTCGCATTCTCTCGACGGTGCCGACGTTCTCGATCCGCCGTAGGATGTTCTCATCGATCATCCAGGTCGGGGGCGTGAACGCCTGTTCGGCGAAGAACTGCATGGCCCGGCGCTGCGTCTCCTCAGGAACGAACTCGTATACTGGCCCTTCCTGCCCATAGGTCTTCGGCGTCTGCACGATGCCGCCGATGTTCGTCGCGACGTGCCCCATGTAGCGATTCCACTGGCCAAGCACTTGCCCGTATAGCTCCTCCAACTCCGAGTAATCTTCGAGTTCTTGATAAGACCAGTCGATCAGGTTGGGAACGATACGCTTGAGGTTGGCGATCCCGTATGCGCTCGCCCGCATCGCGTCATCACCGACGGCCTCGGTCTGTGAGGTGGGGTCAATGCCGCTGGGTCCTCCGTAGTAGTACATCGGATCGTCGTACCTCTCCTTCACCCAACTGTCCAGCGCGGTGCGCTCGTCGTCCGACGATTCGGCTTCGATGATCGGCCGGTAACCCCACATGATGGAGTACTTATCGTACGGAGCGATGACCGGCGTGAAACAGACACCCTCGTCTTCCGGCTGCGCCACGTAGTTGAAGCGGGCATAGTCCATGATCGACGGCGTCGTGCCCATCGTGCATGTGAAACTCGCCGAGCGCAGCGAGTCGACCGGATACGACGAGCTGGCCTTCATATTGTGGGGCAGGCCGAGCGTGTGACCTACCTCGTGGGCCGCCACGTAGCGGATCAACTCGCCCATGACCTCATCGCTGAACTCTACGCCCCGCGCCGCGGGATTGGCGGCGCCCGTTTGAATCAAGTACCAATTGCGCAGCAGGTTGAGCACGTTGTGAAACCATCCAACGTCGCTCTCGAGAATCTCACCCGTGCGCGGATCGTGGACATGCGGTCCGTAGGCGTTTTGTACCGGAGACGGGAACCAGCGGATCACCGAGTAGCGAACATCTTCGGGACTGAACTCGGGATCTTCCTGCGGGGATGGTGGATCCTTGGCGATGATCGCGTTCTTGAAACCCGCGGCGGCGAAGGCGGCGTTCCAGTCTTCCACACCCTGCTTCAAGTAGCTTCGCCACTTCTCGGGGGTCGCGGGATCGATGTAGTAGACGATCGGCTTTATCGGTTCGACGAGCTCGCCGCGCAGGAAGGCAGCCGTATCCTTCGGCTCCAGACGCCAGCGCGTGATATAGCGCCGCGTAGTCACCTTCTGGTTGCTCCGTCCATAATCCAACTGAGATACGCTGAAGTAGCCGACGCGTGGATCCGCGAGGCGGGGCCGCATCGGCTCTTCGGGCAGCAAGATCATCGAGTGGTTCATCTCCAACGAGATCGCGCCTGTAGAAGAATTCGACGGCGGCTCGGTCGCGTTATAGGTCATCACCACCCGCGTCTCGATGTTGCGGGGATAGCTCTTGATCCAATCGATGAAAGTCCGGTCCTTGTCGAGGTTCCGCACCTTGTAGCGGTCGCGGGTCGATTTGCTCAGCCCGAGGACTGGAACATCGCTGGTGTACAGGTCGGTCACGTCGACGACTACGGCCGCCGTGTCACGCTTGATCGAGTCTACTTTGAACGCCTGGATCTCGAAGCTGCTGACGATCGGTTCGAAGTTCGCGTTGCGCACCGCCTCGTAGATGGGCAATGAATCCGCGGCCACGTCCGTATGCGATACAATACGGAGGAGAACCCTGTTGTCGTGCCTCTGCCAACGCACGCTTTCCGTATTGTTCTTCTCGCCGCCGTATCCGATGTTCGACGCCGTCCGCGCACGTCGAGACACCAAGAGTAGTTCCCGACCGAG
>JASFLD010000637.1:0-3119 GCA_050118275.1 Gemmatimonadales bacterium | reverse complement strand
CTCGTTGATCGGACTTGATCGGATTACTGGCTTCTTCGGAAGCGCTGCGCTCGAGTCCTGGCTCCACGAGGGTCGACGACTGGGCACCACGGACGAGTTGAGCAGCGCGGAACTGACCCGACGCATGCAACAAGGCAAGGTCGCAGTCATCGATGTGCGGGATCCGGCCGAGTGGGATGCGACGCATATTCCCGGGACGACCAACATCCCGCTCGGTTATCTCACCGACCGGTTGCACGAAATCCCCCGCGACCGACCGGTCGTCTTGCATTGTCAGGAGGGCTGGCGGTCCGCCATCGCCACGAGCGTTCTCAACTCCCGCGGCTTCGACAACGTCGTGAATCTCAAGGGTGGAATTCGAGCCTGGGTCAACGATGGGAATCCGGTGAAAGCGGCTCAGATCACAACGCCGGCTGACTCAAAGACCGGCTCTGGACCGGAAGACGGGCGTCACCTACGATAAGATCGCGCTATCGCTGACAGCAGGAGGAGACGGAATATGGGGCTCACCCGCGAATTGCTCCTTCGCGGCTCGCGCAGCCAGTGGCTAGCCGATCAACTCACACGACGCCGTTTCACGCGCGCCGCCGTTCAGCGCTTCATGCCCGGCGAGACCATCGATGACGCGCTGGCGGCCGCAGAGTCGCTACACAGAAAGGGCATGGGGACGATCCTGACTCTGCTGGGCGAGAATGTCAGCCGAGCCGACGAGGCCGAGGCCGTGGTCCAACACTACCTCGACTCGCTCGACCGGATCAGCGGCCGTGGATTCGATAGCGACATCTCGATAAAGCCAACACAGTTGGGTCTGGATCTCGACTACGAGAGGACTTTCGAACGATACGCGAAGCTGGCCGCCCACGCCAGCAGGTTGAACAGGTTCGTCGCCATCGACATGGAGGACAGCTCTTACGTCGACCGGACCCTCGAGCTCTACAGACGTCTTCGCAACGATCATGCGAACGTCGCCCTATGCCTCCAGGCTTACCTCTACCGTACCCCCACCGATCTCGAATCGCTGCTGCCACTCGCTCCCGCGATTCGTCTCGTCAAGGGCGCCTACAAAGAACCGCGCGAGCTGGCGTACGGCAGCAAGAAAGACGTCGATGCCAGTTTCCTCCAAGTGGCAAACGTCCTGCTCAATGCGCGCAAACGCGATCCCCGCGTACGAGTGTTCTTCGGCACGCACGACACCCGGATCATCGACGAGATTTGCCACCGGGCCGCCGCCCTCGATCTCGGCAGAGGCTCCTTCGAGATCCAGATGCTCTATGGAATCCAATCCACGGCGCAGACGCAATTGGCCGCCGCGGGTCATACCGTTCGTGTGTTGATCAGCTATGGTGACTCGTGGTTTCCATGGTACATGCGCCGTCTGGCGGAGCGGCCCGCCAACCTGCTGTTCCTCCTCAAGAATCTGCTACACCATTGAGCTGCCGGATGACGAAGACGAGATGGTTGTTGGCCACCGTGGCCCTCTTCGCGGCAGTGCTCCTCACCATGACGCTTGTCGGCTGGCTTCTGCCGGAGCAGCACCTGGCGCGAGCATCGACCACCCTCGACCAACCCGCCGATTCCGTCTGGTCAGCCATTCGCGACCTGCAGTCTTATCCGGATTGGTGGCCGCAGGTGAAAGCTATGGACCGGATTCCAGATCGTGACACAGAGACGTGGGCGCAGCGCGACAAGTACGGTGATGAGCTCCCCATCGAGGTCATCGCGTCCGAACCCTCACGCCGGCTGGTAACCCGGATCACCGGAGAAGGTCTCCCCTTCAGCGGAACCTGGACCTACCAGCTCACGACCTCGGTGACCGGCACTACTCTCACCATCACCGAGGACGGCCAGATCCACAATCCGCTCTTCCGCCTGATGGCACGCTTCGTTCTGGGCTATCACGCCACTCTCGACGCCTACCTCGAGGCGCTCGCCCGACGTTTCGGCGAAGAACCCGACATCGCACACCCTCCAACGGACTGAACACCCTATCGAGAACTGGGGCAGCCCGGGTTACGCCGCCGTAACCGTTTCCGAGTCGGTTACCAAACGGTAACCAACCTCGCCAGATCGAACGGCTGGATTACCATCGCTCTGACACCCTAATTGATTGTAAATAAATCAATTAGGCCAGTTGACGACGACCTGGTACGCGCCCTGCTCTACCTACGCCGTGGAGGAAGCAGAAGCGAACGACGTGGGAGGAAGGAGCCGAAGATGCCAGGGACGAAATTGATGAGGTGCCCCCACTGCAGGAACGTTGGCGAATGCGTGTGGGTCGGCTTCGGGAAAGACTGGGTGCTGTGCGAGCACTGTCAGCGCCGGGTCCGTTGGTCCGAGGTGATGAGCAAGTACCTGGTGTCGAGTGAGGAGGAATGGAAGAGCAGTCGAGAGAAGGTCCCGGCCTACCACTGAGGTTCGCGAATGCCCAAGGTCGATCCGAAGCACGAGCAATAAACGATAGAAGAACTGGAGACCGCACGATGAACGCACAACGGAGCCACAACTGGACCGACATGTCGGATGACGGGTTGGTCTGGAGCTGACCGGGCGATTCCAAGACCGTCGAGATCCCGACGATCGCTTCCCTCCCCACACCCATTTCCCTGACAACGACACGACCCATCCCGAAAGATTCTGCTACGCCGCCTCGCGGCCCAGCGCCAGCGAATCAAGTCCGCACGCCGCGCCGACCCAGAGCGTCATCCGCTCGCTTCTGAAGGATGGCGGCGACTAACGCGTCTCCATGCAGCTTTCCGTTCTCGATGAATATTCGGTTGGCATCGAACCCTGCGGCGAGTACTCCGGCGATGAAGATGCCCGGCACGTTCGTTTCCATGGTAGCGGCGTCGTGACGCGGCACACCGGTGCCCTCGTCCACCTCGACTCCCAGCCGTCGCAGGAAACGCGTGTCCGGCGTGTAACCGGTCATGGCGAACACCCAGTCATTCGTGATCCGCTCCTCGACTCCGGTATCTTCGTACCTCAGGATCACATGATCCGGTTCGATCTCCACAACCCGCGTCCGGAACCGGGCGGCGATCGATCCCTCGCGGACGCGGTTCTGGATATCAGGGCGTACCCAGGGCTTCACTCCCGAATCGAACTCAGCGAGGAAATGC
>JASFLD010000636.1:0-3122 GCA_050118275.1 Gemmatimonadales bacterium | reverse complement strand
ATCGGAGCGGCTTGTCGCAGAGCTTGTGAGGGCCCGTGCGGAATCGCGGCGGCGGCTCTGAATAGAGGCGGGGGGAAGATCCCGAGGGCATTGACGAATCGAGCGCCGGGCCCAACTAGTTAGCGATATCGATCCTTGGAACGCACGACCTGAAAGGTAGACGATTATGTCGGATACGTTCGGTAGTCACTCTCACTTCAACATCGGCGGCACCTCATACCGGGTCGCGAGGCTAGATGCACTGGAGCGCGCCGGCCAATCGATAGAACGACTGCCCTATGCCCTGAAGATCCTGCTGGAGAACCTGCTGCGGCACGAGGACGGCCGCACCGTGTCGGCGGCCGATATCGAAGCCCTGGCCAATTGGGAACCGGCGGCCGAGCCGTCGACCGAGATCGCCTATCGACCGGCTCGCGTGTTGCTTCAGGATTTCACTGGGGTGCCGGCGGTAGTTGACCTGGCCGCCATGCGCGAGGCGATTCGGGCGCTCGACGGCGACCCCACGGACATCAATCCGTTGCAGCCGGTCGAGCTGGTGATCGATCACTCGGTGCAGGTGGATGCGTATGGAACGAACGACGCGCTGCGGATCAACAGCGAGCGCGAGTTCGAGCGGAACCGCGAGCGCTACGGCTTCTTGCGCTGGGGCCAGTCGGCCTTCCGGAATTTCCGGGTGGTGCCGCCCGAGACGGGTATCGTTCACCAGGTCAACCTCGAGTACTTGGCTCGAGTCGTAATGACCAATGATGAGGGCTGGGCGTATCCCGACACTCTGGTGGGCACCGATTCGCACACGACGATGATCAACGGGATCGGCGTTCTGGGTTGGGGCGTCGGCGGCATCGAGGCCGAGGCCGCCATGCTCGGTCAGCCGATCAGCATGCTCATCCCCCAGGTCATCGGCTTCAAGCTCACCGGTCAGCTGGCGGAAGGTGCCACGGCGACCGATCTGGTACTGACCGTCACCCAAATGCTGCGGAAAAGGGGCGTGGTTGGGAAGTTCGTGGAATTCTTCGGCGAGGGCCTGGCGACTCTGCCACTGGCGGACAGGGCGACGATCAGCAACATGTCGCCGGAGATGGGCTCGACCTGCGCGATTTTCCCGGTGGACGAGGAGTCGCTGCGCTACCTGCGGTTCACGGGCCGGAGCGACGAGCTGGTGAGCTTGGTGGAGGCCTACACGAAGGAGCAGGGCCTGTTTCACTCGTTCGACAGCCCGGAGGCGGAATATACCGACACGCTCGAGCTCGATCTGGGCAGCGTGGAACCGAGCCTGGCCGGCCCCAAGCGACCGCAGGATCGTATCGGATTGACCGACGCCAAGGCGTCGTTCAAGAAGGCCCTCACGACCCTGGTGACGCCCGGCGCGATCCGGGACCCGGAGATCGGTCGCTGGGAGAGCGAGGGCGGCAACGAGACGCAACCGCCGGATGCGGTCGACGAGCTCATCGCTCGACAGCGCGTTCAGGTGTCGCGCGACGGCGATCGCTTCGACATCGGGCACGGCTCCGTAGTGATCGCGGCGATTACGTCCTGCACGAACACATCGAACCCGTCGGTTCTCGTCGCGGCCGGGCTGGTCGCGAAGAAGGCGGTGGAGAAGGGGCTCGGCACCAAGCCCTGGGTCAAGACCAGCCTCGCTCCCGGCTCCAAGGTCGTGACGGAGTATCTCACAAAGGCGGAATTGCTTCCTTATCTCGAGAAGCTCCGCTTCAACGTCGTCGGGTACGGTTGTACAACCTGCATCGGCAACAGTGGTCCCCTCGACGCTGATATCTCCGCCGGGATACAGAAGGGCGAGTTGGTAGCCTGCTCGGTGCTGTCCGGTAACCGGAACTTCGAGGGTCGTGTCCACGGCGAAGTCCGGGCCAACTACCTGGCGTCACCGCCGCTCGTGGTGGCCTATGCCCTGGCGGGACGTATGGACATCGACCTCTACAACGAGCCGCTGGGCACCGACGGCGACGGCGAGCCGGTGTTCTTGAGGGACATCTGGCCGACGCGGCAGGAAGTCCAGGAGACGGTGCAGCGGGCGCTGCAGTCGCAGATGTTCCGTAAGACGTATGCGGAGGTCTTCGAGGGGACCGAGGCTTGGAAAGCGATGCCGATACCGGAAGGCGACCTGTACGAGTGGGATCCCGCTTCCACCTATGTGAAGTTGCCGCCCTTCTTCGAGGGATTGAATCCGGAACCATCGCCAATGAAGGCAATCAGCGGCGCCCGATTGCTGGTCTATCTGGGTGATTCGGTGACCACCGACCACATCTCGCCCGCCGGAGCCATCAAGAAGGACAGTCCCGCCGGCCGTTACCTGATCGAGAACGGAGTGGAACCGCGTGACTTCAACTCCTACGGCTCCCGGCGCGGCAACCACGAGGTGATGATGCGCGGCACCTTCGCGAACGTCCGTCTCCGCAATAAGCTCGTGCCCGGGGTAGAAGGCGGCTTCACGCGGTACCTCCCCACAGGCGAGCAGATGGCGATCTACGATGCAGCGATGAGGTATCAGAAAGACGGCACGCCCCTGGTCGTACTGGCCGGCGTAGAGTACGGATCCGGCTCGTCGCGTGACTGGGCGGCGAAAGGGACGCGGCTGCTCGGCATCGAAGCGGTGATCGCCGAAAGCTTCGAGCGCATCCACCGCAGCAATCTGATCGGGATGGGCGTGCTCCCGCTCCAGTTCGCGGATGGCGAGAACGCCGAATCGCTGGGTCTGAGCGGTGAGGAGACCTTCGAGATTGAGAGTCCGGAAGGGAAGCGTGAGGTGAAGGTATCAGCGAAGCGGCCCGACGGTGCGGAGGTCGAGTTCACGGCCACGGTGCGGATCGACACGCCGCAAGAGTTCGAGTACTATCGAAACGGCGGCATCTTGCACTACGTGCTGAGGCAACTCGCCAACCGGTGACGAGAAGGCGAGCGGCGACGGTCGAACGGCGGACTCGGGTACCGGTGGTTGCCGGCCTTCCAAGCCGAGACCGATTCCCGACAAACGAGGAGCCATGACGGTTTTTACAACGGCCTGCCCGCGGAACTGCTACAGCACCTGCGCGATGAAGGTGCACGTAGAGGGCGGGCGGATTCGGCGGATCGAGCCGCATCCCGGCAACGAGGCCACGCCTGGG
>JASFLD010000635.1:0-3128 GCA_050118275.1 Gemmatimonadales bacterium | reverse complement strand
TAACGCGTCTTATATGTCCCTCCATTCATGACGTCAGCCTGCTGGCAGCCCCACGGTAGTGCCTAGCTGACCCCTTCCTGAGGCGTTTCGACAATAACACACAGCACACGTTCAAGTGAGGGGCCAACCGCAGCCCAGCGCTCAGAAGCCTCGTCGGGCGGTCACCCCGCGTGCAATCTGCAGCGCATCCTCCACCGGCTGCCGCTTCTCGCCAGCCAGTCGGTAGCGCGATGACGCTCCTTCCACATACGGCATCACGTAGGCAGTAAGCCACCCGCCTCGCCCGAATCGTACAGCGGCAGGGTGCGGATAGCGGAATAAACCGTGGCCATACCACCGATGCCGATCTCCTGGTCGAATCGGTAGCGGTCGGCCAGCGCCGCGGCGAGGCGGTCCGGAATGGGTGACGTGGACCGGTGCATCGGACCGCGCTAGCGAAGACCCAAGAGTCCGAGCATCACTCTTCTTCCAGACCCCAGTGACGGTGTTTCCGGTGCATGATGGCGCTGTGCGCCATCAAGCGCAGGGCGTTGATCTTGATGAAACCTTCCGAGTCTTTCTGGTTGAATCCGCCCTCAATGTGCATGCTCGACAGCTCGTGATCGTACAGCGAGCTGGAACTCTCTCGGGCCGTGACGTAGACGCTCCCCTTGTAGAGCTTCAACGAGACCGTGCCGTCGATGACTTCCTGGCTCTTGTCGATGGCCGCCATCAGAAAATCCATTTCCGGGCTGAACCAGAAGCCATTATAGATGATCTCGGACAGCTTCGCTGACAGCATGTCACGCAAGCGCATGACCTCGCGGTCCATGGCGATGCTTTCGATGTCGCGGTGGGCGACGTGCAGGATGGTGCCCCCCGGTGTCTCGTAGACGCCGCGCGACTTGATCCCGACAAAGCGGTTCTCGACCATGTCCATCCGGCCGATCCCGTTCTCGCCGCCCAACTTGTTCAGGTACTGGAACAACTCGAGCGGTTCCGTCTTCACCGTGCCGTCGGCGCGGTTCTCCACCCGCGCCGGCATGCCGTCCTTGAAGGTGATCACGATCTCCGTCGGCTTGTCGGGCGCCCGTTCGGGCGCCACCGTCCGCGAGTACACGTCCTCGCCGGCCGCTTTGGCCGGATCCTCCAAGATTCCGGCCTCATGACTGAGGTGGAGCAGGTTCTCATCCTCGCTGAATGGCTTCTCGCTGGTCGCCGAGACGTCGATCCCATGGGCCTTGGCGTAGTCCAGCATGTCGGCGCGACCCCGGAACTGCTTTAGGAACTCGCGCATCTTCCACGGCGCCAGCACCTTGATCGCCGGGTTCAACGCGAAATAGGAGAGCTCGAAGCGCACCTGGTCGTTACCCTTGCCGGTGGCGCCGTGCGAGACGTAAGGCGCGTCCATCTCCAGGGCGATCTCGATCTGGCGCTTGGCGATCAGTGGCCGCGCCAGCGCGGTGCCCAGCAGATAGCGGCCTTCGTAGATGGCGTTAGCCTTGAAGGCCGGAAAGATGAAGTCGGTGACGAACTCACGCTTGAGATCTTCGACCCGGGCAGCCGCGGCGCCCGTCCTCAACGCCTTGTCCTTGACCTTTTCGAAGTCCTCGTGCTGGCCCACGTCGGCGACGTAGGCGATGACCTCGTACCCCAGATTGACCAGCCACTTCAGGATCACCGAGGTGTCCAACCCTCCGCTGTAGGCAAGCACCACTCTCTTGTCGTTGTCGATAACGTTCATCGCCACCTGCTATTCGTTGGAGTCGGCCCTAAGGGCTTTCACTACTTCACTCAAGACGCCTCACTCCGCTAGGGCGGTGACGGAACGGGACTCGACCAGTGCAGGTGTTGGAGGCGCCACCCACCCTCCGTATGCCGGGCGACCCCTGTCACGTAGCCTCCAAATGTGGTGTCATTTCCCGCCGTGTAGGTGATCGTCTCGCGGTATGAAGCCGCCAGCGCCGCGACGCCGGGAGCCAACGGCTCGACGCGCAGGTCCAACCAGTCCAGGTCGACCGCGGACAGGTGCCGGGACAGATACTCCACGAATACGCGGGCGGAGTCGCTCGACGGAAATACGATGCGGCCGTCGGTAGCCATGAGGAAGGCGGGCCCCGTCTCGAAGTATCGTAGCCATGCGATAGGTCCGTCGGCGGCGAGATCGGCTGAAATCTGCCGGGCGACCTCCATCACGCTGTCGCGCAGGGCCAAGGCGTGCGCGGCGTCGAGGTCGGGCGTCCGATCGGGTGCGCAGGCGATCGCCGGCAAGAGGATGGCTAGGGATATCTTTGTTGGCTTCACGAGACCACCAATCGCGTTTCCAGTAGTACGGCTTCACATCTGCGTGGCTTGGCCACTGACACCAAGCGACGGGGGAGCTTGCAACGTACGGGCCGATTGGCGGTGCTTGCTAGCGTGCGCCCAACCGTTCGATGTTGCGGAGATGGTCGCATGTCAGGTCTCCTGTCGGAGCGCTCGCGTCCGCTCGACCAGCGGCGCGAGGATGAGCTTTTCCGCAAGCGCGAGCGACTCATCCAGCAAGGCCGCGGCCTCTCGAGCGTCGTCGCCCCGACCCCGCTTCATGAGCAGGGCGGCCCGCTCGTAGAGCGCCCAAGCCGGCTCGACGACACCGCCGCCCGGCCGGCACCCCGCGATCGCCTCCTGGAAGTGCGTGTCGGCCACGTCGAGGCGGTCGAGACTCGACGCCAGGAGCCCGAGGATGCGGTCCACGCTGGGCTCCCGCCGCGCACGAACGTCCCCCGTTGCGCCTCGAGAGCCTGATACATATCCGACGCTCCCTTGGCGTCGCCCTCGATCACGCTCGCGACCGCCATACCGGTCCGCGCCCACCGGGCGATCCAGGGAGTCACGAACAGCGAAGAGATCACCGGAGCGGCCGCCCGCCTGGCGGGTGGTGTAGGGCGGTGGTGGTCCTGATCTCGCGCAGAAACCGCTCGATGCTGTAGCGCGGGGCCAGCGCAGCGGCGAGGCGTTCTGAGGTGGCCGACGTGGAATCGTGCATGGAGCCCATCACGGAAGTCCCATCCGTTCCAGCAGCGCCGCGTAGCGCGGATCGGCTCTCAGCGACGCCAGGTACGGATACCTCGTCGCGAACGGCAGCCAGACGTTCCGATCCTCGGCAGCCT
>JASFLD010000634.1:0-3136 GCA_050118275.1 Gemmatimonadales bacterium | reverse complement strand
CTCAGCTCGGGCCACTTTCGAAATGAGTTCGATCGGTTAGAGCCCGAGTTGCCCGACCTGCTGGAATCTCTGCCCGCGGGCATGGCTTTGGTTAGAGCCCGCACGCCCGACACGCCGTTCATCGCGCTGGCGGGCCTGGATACGTTTCGGCTGGCGGAGCGTCGCTTCACGCTGGTGGGCGGGGTGTCCGTCGAAGATCGGCTACTGGGCCGCTTGGCTCGCGGCGATGAACTGGGCGTCTCGCTCCTCTACCCGGGGGGCGTTCTCGGCCCGCGCGGTCTGCGCGACTCGGCGGCGGGTGAGCCGCCGGCAGCGTCGCTCATGGTGAATGAATTGGACGTTCCTTTCATCGATACAACGAGGGGAGAAGTGCTTCCGGCGCAGTTCCGGGTCTCCTATCCGCTGACGGAGCTGTACGCGCTGCGTCGGAGCATCGATATCTGGTTCGTGATCGCAGCCGCGCTGACCACGCTGGTCGCGCTGGCGCTCGCCAGCTGGCTGTCCGCACGCATGAGTCGACCGCTGGCGGAACTTGCCCAAAAGACGTCACGCCTCGACCTCGATCGGCTGGACATCGACTTCGGGAGTCGCCGCAAGGACGAGATCGGCGCGCTGTCGCGTTTGCTGGGAGCGATGACCGAGCGGCTGCGCGCCAGCGCCCAGCGGATCAAGGAGGCCGAGCGACGCGCGACATTAGGTGAACTGGCGCGGCAGGTGAACCACGACATCAAGAACGGCCTGATGCCGATCCGCAACGTGTTCAGACACCTGGTCCGGGTGGCGAGCGAGCGACCGGAGACACTACCGCGGGTCTTCAGCGAGCGACACGGTACCATCGACTCGAGCATCGGCTACCTGGAGGCCTTGGCGGCGAACTACGCGCGTCTGTCGCCGCGGTCGGAGCGTGAACCTTGCGACTTGAGTGCAGTGGCGCGGCAGGTGGTGACACAAGCTCGCTCTGCGGGAGGCGCCGAGCTGCGCCTCGATGCCTCCGAGCCTCGCGCCGTCGTGATGGGCGATCCGGTGGCGGTGAGGAGGATTCTGGAGAACCTCGTAGACAACGCGTTGGACAGTCTGGGCGCCGGGGGCGGCGGCTGGGTGACCGTCTCTACAGAGGTGCTGGCGGCGGACTCGTCGCAGCCGGTGGTGCGGATCGTGGTGGCGGATACCGGTTCGGGGATGAGCGACGAGGAAGTCCTCAAGGTGTTCGATGATTTCTACACGACGAAGCAGGGCGGCACGGGCTTGGGGCTGTCGATCGTACGGCGTCTGGTCATGGACCTCAACGGGTCGATCAAGGTCGAAAGCGAACCAGGTCGCGGGAGTCGTTTCGTGATCGAGATGCCGGCTGCGGGCGAGGAATCCCCCGGCCAGGCGTCGCGCGAGCAGGGAGGTCGCTAGGTGACCCTGGTTCTGGTGGTCGACGACGTTCGCGCCATGGCGGATCAGTACGCCTACGATCTGCAACGGGTAGGCGGGTACGAGACGCTGGTTGCCAACGGCGGAAAGGAAGCCCTCGATCTCGTGATGAGCGAGGCAGTGGACTGCATGATCCTCGACCTGGAGATGCCGGGCGTCGATGGCTTCGACGTACTACGCGGATTGAGGGAGCGGGGTATCGAGACGCCGGTGATCGTCTACACCGGGACGGGCAATTACGATCGGTGCGTGCAAGCGATTCGGCTCGGGGCCTACAGCTTCATCGACAAAGCCGAGTCGATGGAGCGCGTCGTACGCGAGGTAGAGAACGCGCTCGAACGAACGCGGCTGCAGGAAGAAGTACGAGCGCTCAAGCGGGGTCAGGACGCAGAAACGCCGCTGGTCGGTTCGAGCCCGGCGATGCGGAAGCTCGAACAGGAGATCGCACGGCTCGCGCCCATCCCCAGTCCGGTCCTCGTGTTGGGTGAGAGCGGTTCGGGCAAGGAGCTCGTGGCACGCGAGCTTCACCGGCTGGGCAAGGGCGGGGGAAATCCGTTCGTCGCGCTGAACAGTGCGGCGCTCCCCGAGAATCTGGTGGAGAGCGAGCTGTTCGGGCACGAGCGTGGGGCGTTCACCGGCGCCAGCCGGACCCGCCGAGGCGCCTTCGAGAACGCCAGCGGCGGCACACTGTTCCTTGACGAGGTCGGCGAACTCCCGCTGCCGGCGCAGGCCAAGCTGCTGCGCGTCCTGGAGGAGGAGGCGGTGACCCGGGTGGGTGGTGAGCGGGCGGTAAAGGTCGACACGCGGGTCGTGGCGGCGACTAATCGCGACCTGCAGGCCGAAGTCGAGGCGGGCCACTTCCGCCAGGACCTGCTCTATCGTCTCAACGTCCACGAGCTGACCGTTCCGCCGCTGCGCGATCGGCTTTCCGATATTCCCGAGCTGGCCGACCACTTTCTGGCGGTGACCTGCGCGCGGTTCGGGGTCCGGCGGAAGCGGATCGATTCGGCAGCGCTCGAGGCGCTCATGGCTCGCGAGTGGAAGGCGAACAACGTGCGCGAGTTACGAAACGTCATCGAGCGGATGATCATCGCCACCGAAGGCGAGGTGATCGGCCTGGACCAGGTGCCGGGGGAGCCGCAACCGGGTCGGGCCGTGCCACGGGGTGCGTCGGCGCCGAGAACCTTCCAAGAGCTCAAGTCGGAGGCGGAGCGCCAGATCGTGGTCGCGGCGCTCGAACGCAACGACTGGCACATCACGCGCACGGCCGGCGAGTTGGGCCTGGCGGATCACGCCAGCTTGCTGAAGATCATGCGGCGACATGGACTGAAGCGGGAGTAGCCTCCGCCGAACGTGTCCACCTGGACACGATCCGGCTCGCCCCAACGTGTCCACACGAACACACGCATCGAATCCACATTTGACAAGTCAATTGATATAAGTATCGCAAATATTTGTCACATATATAGTTATATGTTCGCACCTCTCCTCCTGCGGTCGCTGGCGCGCTGCCTGCCTGATGAGCCGGCGAGAGCGGGAAACCGACGAGGCGCCGACGAGGCGGCGCGGAACAGAAGGAGGTGCGACATGTTAACATTGAGGTTCAGAGCCGGGGTGGTCTGGAGCGCGGCGGGCCTGGCGCTCATGGCGCTGCTGCCGCTGGTGGGAGTGGCGTGCGGAGGTGGAGAACCGGCCCGGTCGGAGGATGAGGAGGTCG
>JASFLD010000633.1:0-3139 GCA_050118275.1 Gemmatimonadales bacterium | reverse complement strand
CCGGGACCCGGCCTCGAATGCGGCTCACCGTCTCGTCGCTCCCGTAGGCGATGATGCAGCCCGCTTCGGCGAAGGCCGCGGTCTCGAGATCGGCGGACCCGCCCGGCCAATAGACGACCGCCAGGCAGCGGGCCAGTTCTGGCGCCTCCTCGGCCAGCGCGCGGGCGAAGGCCACCGCCAGGTAGGGCTCGCCCTCCGCGGTCTTACCCAAGCTGGCCGACTTCACGCACAGGGCCCGCACCAGGCTGGAGACCGAAACGCCCGGTATGTTGCCGCTGAAGATGTGGACGGTCAGCGGCGCGGCCACGGCGCGTTGCCGGCCGCCCGACTCTCGAGGCCGGAAGCGCTCGAGGACGGACAGGTCTCCGAACTCGCCCTGCATGGCGCCACGTAGCGCGGTGGCGCTCCAGCCCGCTGCCATGCGCTCGAGACCGAGGGCGATCATCTGCGGCGAGTAGCCGGTCAGATCCGGCAGAACCCTCAGGAGCTCCTCCCTAATCGCCTCGCCCGGCCGGGTGAGGCGACGGGCCGCAGCATCGATGGCATCGAGCAGTTCGCCGAGCGGCCGGCCGGCGAGATGAGCGGAGCGGTTCCGGCGCAGGCAGGCGAGAACTTCTTTCAATGCGGCCGGAGTCAGTTGGGGCACGCAGAGCCGGACCTTGCCGGGTCCGAACCGACGTTCCCGTATCTCGAGCTCCAGCCCATCGATCTCCGGCAGCCAGTAGGCGTTCAATTCTGAGCCGTCAGCCATTGGTCCATCGCGATCGAGCAACCCCGTGCCTCCGCTCCCACCGCACGGCCCAATATCTCGAACCCGCCCTCCGCCGCCGCCAAGCCGAGGTCATCGGTCTGTACGGCCAGTACAGAGTCGAAGTTCGCCAGGTCGAAATGACGCAGCACGCCGATGCGGCCCGCCGGAAGTGGCTCCAGCGTCTCCGCATCCACCACTTGCGTGCGGATCCAAGGCGCGACGGTCTTGTATCGCAGGAGAGGCGGCCTGCCGCGCGCTCGCTCGCGTAACACGTTGTCATAGAACTGCGAGCACATCTCCGTCATACCATACTCGGCCACGCAGTACGGCTCCGGAATGCCGAGTCGCTCCTCCAGCCAGACATAAAACTCACGCTTCGGGATGTCCCGTCGCCGCCGCTTGAAGCCACCCGTCTCCATCAGACGCGATCCGCACGGCAGTTCGAATCGACGACCGCGTTCGTCCAGGACCTCCAGCAAGTGCGCGTATGCCGCCGCCGTGCCCAGCAACATGACCGGCTTCTGCTTGGCCTCGCTCTCCGCCAGGGTCGTCAACAGCGGATCGAGTCGTAGCCCGTCCTGGTCGACGAAATGGACGCTGTCCTCGGAGCCA
The DNA here is from genome assembly GCA_050118275.1 of Gemmatimonadales bacterium. Lineage (GTDB taxonomy): Bacteria > Gemmatimonadota > Gemmatimonadetes > Palauibacterales > KS3-K002 > JASFMO01. The sequence continues at coordinate 1,776 of JASFLD010000633.1, read as the reverse complement.
AACTCCTTCTTCACGGCTCCCAACATCCAGCTCAGAGATGAATCGGACGCCAACCGCGGACTGGGGGCGAGGATCACCATGGACAGCTGTGAGGCATCGGGGAGTAGGTGCGCCTTGAAGTTGGGAAGCGCCGCGGCACGGTAGAACGACAGGTCGCCAACGTAGTGGGTGCCCCGGTTCTCTGGACCCTGACTGGTTCCGCTGGTGCGAAAGGCGATCTCAGCTGTGGCCGGATCGCCGCAGAACAGGGCTGCCGACTTGAAGGCCGCCGTCGGCACCGCCGGAATCGTCGACCAGTGATCCACCCTGCCGGGGGTGGCGTCGCGCCGCTCGCAGTAGCGCCGGTACGGCTCGTTTTCGGCGAACTGGCGTTGGAACGCGGCTGTGGCCAGTCGATTGAAGGTTTCGTCGTCCACCGAGGCTCGCATGCCGCGCCGTATGTACCGAAGCACGTCCGACCGGAGCGTGTCTGTAGCGTCCATCACCGTTCATTATACGAATCGCCGGCGGAGCCGGCACTGCGAAGGCTTGACCGGACGATCCCGACGGCACAGCGAGCGACCGGATTGGCTCGCGAGCTCGGGTGAGGATGGGATTGCGCGAAGGAGGAAACCCTATCGGCTTCAGGCGCCGCCGGACGGCGGCTTGGATCCCCCCGGCTCCGGGTCGATGAGCAGGTGGTCCAGATTGTCGGTGACGACTTCGCCCGTCGGCGCTCGCAGCTCGACACCGGCGTCGGCGGCGTGGCGCAACTCTTCGGGGGTCAGCATCGCCGCGAAGACGACGGCCGACCAACCCGCGGCTTTGACGCCATCCTTGGCCTTGCCCTCCCGCACCCGCTCAGCCGCCGTCTGATCGCCCAGCTGCGAGATTCTATCCGCTAGGAAGTGACGAAAGTCGTCGCGATCGACGAACTGCGCCATCAGCATCAGTTGCTGAAGCGCGAGCGGTTCGAGACCGGCCTCGATGGACGCGACTACGTAGGCGTCGATGTGCTCGCGTGCGATCTCGAAGAAACCCTTGCCCAGACACAGCCACGCCAGCGTGCGGCGCGTACGAATCACTTCTGGAACGACGCGGATGATCTTGCGGCACACGGCCATGGCGCTGTCGTACTCTCCGGACTGGAGGAAGGCGTCGATAGCGTCGCCATATCGCTTCAGCGCTTTCTGACGATCCCCTCTGGCCAGGTAGAGATCGCCAGCGCGATTGAGCAAGCGCGACGTATCCGCGCCGCGGCCCAGCCTCGCAAGCTCCCCTTCGATCCGATCCAGGTCCTCGCTCGCCATGATGCCGGCCGAATGCCCCCGGTCCGGGCGCTCCTCCGAACCGCCGAACAACTTCCTGAGGAATCCTAACATTGATGATTGCCCCTGCCGCGTGTCCCGCAAATCACCTCCAAAGCGCTACCGTCAGCGGAATCTCTAAGCTTGCGACTCTGGAGGATCGCGGGTCAAATTAGAGAGCGCCGCTCCGGGGGTCAACTCGAAGTTGACCGTAAGATGGCACAACAAGGGGAGGATCCGTGCAGATAAGTATCGAATATTGTGTGGTTTGAAACTACGAGCCACGAGCCGCCAGGTTGGCGGAGCAGTTGGAAGAGCGTTACGACGAAATCGAGGTCAAGCTGATACCGGGAAGCGGAGGAGCATTCGAGGTCCGTCGCGATGGAGAGTTGATCTTCTCGAAGAACAACTTGGGACGCTTTCCCGGCGAAGAAGAGATCTTCGCGATTCTGGACGCTTGAGCGGGCTATTCCCAGTAGCGCTCGGGCTC
>JASFLD010000632.1:0-3142 GCA_050118275.1 Gemmatimonadales bacterium | reverse complement strand
GACCTGGATTCGCTCATCGATGCGGTGAAGCGCAATGACGCGCGGTCGGCGATCCAGGGGGCGATCGAAGGACAGGCGACCCTCGCCATGTTCGCGTACCAGCTCGAGAGGCCGGTGGAGCAGCTTCCCGAGTTGGGGCCCGAGATGGCGGCGGCGATGGCGGACCCGGCGATGTTTCCGCGGTTGGCGGCGGCACCGGCCGTGGTCAGGGAACCGTTGTTGTTCGCGTACCTGGGCGGAGCGCGCTACGTGCAGCGGCTGTGGCGACAGGAGCCGGACAAACCGGCGCCGCTGGGTGCTTGGCTGCCGGAGTCGACCGAGCAGCTGCTGCACACCGAGAAACTATTGGAGCGCCGCGACAGCCCGACGGCGGTGAGCGTGGCGGCCCCGGAGGGAAGGTGGCAGTTGAAGTACGCGGGCGACCTTGGCGAGCTGGAGCTGCGGATATACTTCGAGCAGCACCTGGGTAGTGCGCCGCTGGCCGCGCGGGCGGCCGCGGGCTGGGACGGCGATGCGTATGCGGTCTTGGTCGCGGGGTCCGATCTCGCGCTGGTCTGGTATACGGTGTGGGACAGCGACGAGGACGCGGACGAGTTCGTCGACGCGTACCGGGCAGCGTTCCTGGCGCGGTTTGGTGGCGACGGCGGTTCGGATCACTTGATGGGGCAAGGCCGCCAAGCGCGCATCGAACGGTTGACGCGTGAGGGTGTTCCGGTGGTGCGGGTGGTAGAGACGGGCCCGGACGTCGAGCTGGAGAGTCCGCCGGAGTTGGTGCTCGAAGATGCGCGAGGGTAAGTGGCGCCGTTCAGCCCGCCCGTGCCCGCGGCGATTGGCCAATGCGGCCGGGAGCGCGGGCTCGCAAAACCAGCTTCGCTACGACGGCCCGCTCCCAGCCTCTCTTCCAATCGCTCCGAGCTTGGAAACGGTGCAGCTTGGATCGATCAGTGCGATGACACCGTCGCGGCGCCTCGCGATCCGATCCCGCTAGAGAAGCTTGGCCAGAACCAGTTCCTTCGGTAGCGGGTAGCGATACTCCTCGCCGGCGTAGTTCCGCAGCACGACCTCGTCGTCGCTGACCTCCTGCAGATATTGAGGCAACAGCGGGATCTTGCCTCCGCCACCGGGCGCATCGATGACGAAGTGGGGCACGGCGAGGCCGGAAGTCCAGCCGCGGAGTGCCTTGATGATCTCGAGTCCCTTCTCGAGCGAAGTGCGGAAATGCTCGGCACCGGCGATGGGGTCGGCCATGTAGAGATAGTAGGGGCGCACCCGGTTCTTGAGCAGTTTCTGCATCAGCTCTTTGATTATCGCCGGATCGTCGTTGATGCCTTTAAGGACCACGGTCTGCGAGCCGAGCGGGCATCCGGCGCCGGCGAGACGAGCGAGCGCCTTTTCCGTGGGGGGCGTCAATTCGGCCGGGTGATTGAAGTGCACGTTGACGAACACGGGGTGGTATTTCGCGATCATCTTGCACAGATCGACCGTGACGCGCTCGGGGATGTGGTGGGGAATACGCGTGTGGATACGGATGATCTCGACGTGGGGGATCTCTCGTAGCCGCTTGAGAAAATGCTCCAGACGCCGGTCCGATAGCATGAACGGATCGCCGCCGGAGAGAATGACGTCGCGGACCTCCGTGTGCTGTTCGATGTAATCGAATGCCGACTCGAACTGGTTGAGCGGAATCTTGTCCGGATCACCGACCTTGCGGCGGCGCGTACAGAAGCGGCAGTAGGTGGCGCACACCGGGCTGACGAGGAACAGCACGCGATCGGGATAGCGATGCGTGATGTTCGGCACCGGTGAATCATCGTCCTCGGCCAGCGAGTCCGCTTTGCCATCGAGCACGTCGTTTTCTTCGGCGGACGGCACGTACTGCTGCCAGAAAGGATCGCCGACGCGCTGAATCTTGGCGAGCGCCTCGGGAGTGATTCGCAAGTTGAACTTGTCAATCGCCTCCTGCACCGCCTCGCGATCGATGTTCTCCTCGCCAAACCGCTCGATGAGCTGGTCAACGGTAGTAATACTCTGTTTGAGTACCTGTTGCCAGTTCCCCATGTCTCACACCTCGATCGATCATGGTTCAAGAGATGCAGGCCTAGGGACGATGCCCGGCCACCCCCCACCTGTATCCCTTCACCGCGAAGGGATAGCGACTACTCGAACTGCTTCGCGTAGGTCACGCGGTCGTCGCCGACGTCGTAGAAGTCGGCGATCCGCGCGATCTCCTGGTACCCGCAGGCCAGGTAGAAACGTCTGGTCATCGAGTAGTCGTCGCGGGACGATGTCTCGATGACACACATGCGCGCGCCGGCCGAGCGAATCTGTCGCTCGACCCGCTCGAGCAGGCCCCGTCCGATGCCACAGCCCTGGAAGCTTGGATGCACGACGATCCAATACAGATCCCAGGTACCCAGGGTGCACGGCGTAGGCCCGAAAAAGGCGAAACCGACGATCTCGTCCGGCTTCGAGTAGGCACCCACCGCCCAATAGTCTTTGCCGGGCGCACTACAAAAGGAATCGAAGACCTCGAGCGCCACATCGGTCTCATCGGTGCGGAAGACGCCTGTGGCTCTGACCATGTCGGCGATCTGCCGCCGGTGGGCCGCAACGGGCGACTTCCACGAGAAGGCCGTCCGCACGTCTCGATCTCCAAGGGACGACGTGCGGGGATCCACCGTTGTGCCGGTCTCGGAGCGCGGTTTCAAATCGCCTCGGCTGGTTGCGCCGCCGGCTGGAGGAACGACCAGGCAGCGGGATCCGCTTGATCGCCATCCGGGTCCAGGGCTTGGTCGACGATCCTTCTGACGAGCTCCTCGTACGACCAGCCGGCGACCCGCGCTTGGCGTGCCAGGCCGGCGTCGATGGAAAGGTCCGGATTCGGGTTGATGTCGATGACATACGGCGTGCCATCGCTGGTCAGCCGGACATCGACCCGGGCATAGCCGCCCCCACCCAGCAGCTGCCAAGAGCGCGCGGCGATCCGTTGAAGCCGTCGTGTCTGCTGGGGAGGCAGCGGGGCAGGGCAAATCGGTACGGTCCCGCTGAATTCGGGGCTGTCAGCGTGCCACTTCGCCGCGAAAGAAACGATGGACGGAAGTCCGTCCGGGAGCGTGCTGAAATCGATCTCGGCGGGTGGCAG
>JASFLD010000631.1:0-3144 GCA_050118275.1 Gemmatimonadales bacterium | reverse complement strand
AGGTGGCCTCTTCCTGCATGTGGCCGGTCAATACCACGTCCTGGGCGAGACCGGGCTCGCCGCCGTGGATGTACGCTTCCACCATCACTTGCCACGGCTCGTCACCCTGCTCGGAAGTGAACTCGGCATCGACGACCGCCCGAACCTGCAGCGGCTCGTCCGCTGTCGCCAGCCGCTCGTGGAGCGCCAGCCCCTGACGCAGCGAAAGCCCGAAAGCGAAGGTCGGCTCGTTGCCGTCGTCGGCCCGGCCGGCGATCCGGATCCACTGCAGCTGATCGGGATAGGCGCTCTGGCCACCGAACGGGCTCGGATACCAGACGACCCCGAGCGCGCCGCGCTCGGCGACCGCGCGTTGCATCACCGAGAAGAGCGGGCCGTAGCTCAGGACGATCTTGCCCGCGACGTTCGCCGCCTCCAGGTCGGCCACGTCGCCGGCGCCCACGTCAACCAGCTCCGCCGTCACGTCAGTGCTTCGACTGTAATCGGCCAGATGCAGCGGCGACTGGAGCGTGCTGGCGAGACGCTCGGGCTGCGGCTCGACGATCCACAGATCGGCGAACCGCGCGTTCCACGGCGGCGAACTGGACGCCTGCTTGATCAGGCTGACGTCCGCCAGCCCGTACTCCCGCGCTCTCGCGGCGTAGTACTCGGCGACTTTCCACAGGCCATCCGATCCACCACGCGGCCGGTGGTATTGGGTGTTGTGCCGGATATGCTCGTAGGCGGCATCGCCCGAGACCTCCTGGGAGATGAGTCGCACGAGCGCCCCATCGAGGATGGGAAGATCCTGGCCGCGCGCGGCACGCGGAATGGCCAAGACCAGGAACACCGCGATGATTGACAACGATCGACTTCTAGACAGCATGGCACGCCTCCACCTTCGCGGGAACAACATGCTTTCATCTCAGGTTGACGATGCGATCGATCAACTCCTGATCGTCCGGCAACAGTCCGGCGGCCGGCAAACGCGGCACCAGCGTCCGCCAATTGGGCCACATGGTGAACGCCCGCCGGAACAACGGTAGGGCTTCTTCAATCCTGCCCACGCCGGCCAGCGTCGCGGCGTGCCAGAAGACCATCTCGTGACTCTCCGGCGCCAGCACCTCGGCGATGCTATAGGCTTCGACCGCGGACTCTATGTCGCCTCGCGTCACTAGCTCGTCGCCCTGATTCATGTAATTGTAGGCCCGGGCAAGCGTGAGCAGTCGCCGCAGCTCCTCGAGCGGCTGGGGATGATCCTCGATCCGCAGGTCGAAGACCCGGCCGCCCCACGAAGGCTGGCTGCGGTCGCCGCTGACCACCAGCAGCGCCGCCGACTGCTTGCCCCGGATATCGCCGCCTTCGCGCTGCGCGGCCTCGAGAGCCAACAGCAACCGCTCGGCAAGGTCGCCGTCGGCCGACTCGTACACGGCAGCCATCGCGTCGCACACCGTCGGATTCAGCATCAGGTTCGCCTGGACCGAGTATCCAGCGCCCTGCCGATCGCAGGCGTCGGCGATCGCGTCATCCCCGGTATGGGCCGCCACGCGGCCCCGGGCGTCCACCATCGCCACCTGCCGCACCGCCCCGTGTGGGTCACCGGCCAGCAACGCGGCCAGCGCCTGGCCTGCGCCCTTGCCGGCACGCATGAGCTCGAGTCCCAGCGGACCGTACGACACCTCGACGAACGACTGCGTGGCCACGGCTCCGACACCGGGCTCGGCCCAGGAGACGACCGAGCCCACCGAGAACCAGTGCGATTGCACCGCCACGCCCAACTGGCCCGTGGTCGAGTCGCGCGCGACGATCGAAAAGGTGTGCACCGGACGCAGCGGCCGCTCCGCTCGTTGCGCCTGCAGCGGCGCGGACACGAGGACCGCCAGAACGGCGGCCAGGAAGGCGGCGTACCTCATAGGGCCTCCCGTGAGTTGTCTTTGCCATGTGACGGAAACGCCATTATAGGAAAAACAGGCGCCGCCAAACAGCGCCCATTGAAACCGGCGCCGTCGATGACGGGTAGTGTATCTCACACCAGAAAACCAGGCAGGCCCGTGAAATGGACAGCACCATACCGGTAGGATCGCCCGCCTCGGGCGAAGCGAAAGAAACATCCGCGGAAAACTCGCGTTCCGGCGCCGCCGCCCGCATCCTGGACGCGTACAGCCAGGCGGTGATCGAGGTGGCGGAGAAGCTGCGACCCGCAGTGGTCAACATCTCGGTGCGGGGGCACGGCTGGGCGCCGTGGGAGGATCCGGCGGCCGGGAACGGCTCGGGCGTTGTGATCGCTCCGGACGGCTTGATCGTAACGAACAATCACGTCGTGGAAAGCGCCCGCAAACTGGAGGTCACGTTCGCGGACGGCGAGGACAGCGAAGTCGAAGTTCTGGGCACCGACGCCGCCAGCGACCTGGCGGTGCTGCGCGCCAGCGCCGGCAACCTGCCCGCGGCGGAGTTCGGCGATGCCGCAGAACTGCAGGTCGGTCAGCTGGTCCTGGCGATCGGGAGTCCCTACGGCTTTCACTCGACGGTCACCGCCGGAGTCGTCTCGGCGCTGGGCCGCTCTATGCGGACCGTCGCCGGTCGGCTGATCGACAACGTGATCCAGACTGACGCCGCCATCAATCCTGGCAACTCGGGCGGTCCGCTGGTCACCAGCCACGCGCGCGTGGTGGGCATCAACACGGCGGCCATCGGCCGGGGAGCCGGGATCGGGTTCGCGATCCCGATCAATCACACGACGCGTCTGATCCTGTCGGCGCTGATCTCGCACGGCATCTACCGCCGCGCCTACCTGGGGATCTCGGGACGCGAGCGCCCGCTGCTGGTTAGGGAGGCGCGGCGGCTGGCGCGGGACCAGCGATCGGGGGTCGAAGTGGCGGAGATCGAATCCGGCGGACCGGCGGACCGGGCGGGAGTGCGGGCCGGCGACGTGATCGTGTCGTTGGACGGCGAAGCTGTGCTGGGTATGGCGACGCTTCAGGCGGCGTTGTCGCCCGAGCGTATTGACCGGAAGGTGTCGGTGGAGATAGTACGTCGGGACCGACGAATCGAGCTTTCCATACAGCTGGGGATATGGCCGGCAAAATGACAATTACAGAGGTCCGACGGACCGCCATCTTCACCGCCTGCGCGGCGGCGCTCACGTTTGCCGCTACCGCGCCGCTG
>JASFLD010000630.1:0-3158 GCA_050118275.1 Gemmatimonadales bacterium | reverse complement strand
CATTGGTAACCATATGGTTACCAATATAGCCGGACTCGGTTTGGCGTCAAGTCCGTCTGACAATATCCGGGAGACGGGAGGGACGGATAACGTCTGACGAAGCGCGGTTCCCATCGGGTGGCTGCCTGGCGACGATGAGCGTATCCTCAGGGCGTGTCAACGCGCGCCCGCATGCGATTCATAGTCTCCGGCTCCGTTGGGCTGGCCTTCTTTCTGCTGCCCGTGCCCTGGCAAGGTCGCCTCACCGTGCCGTTCGACATCGCTGTCCGCCGGGTCACCGATGGCACGCCCACGGTTCTGGCCGTCTACTGCCTCACGCTCATCATGCTGGGTGCCGTGGCGACGGTGTTGGCTCGGACGCTAGGGGGCGGAGGTTCGGGCGGTGCGTCACACGGGGTGGCCCCGGCCCCGGCGTGGCGACTCCTCTCCCGCTTCCGAACCACGGGCCCCTTGGCGGCGCTCCGCTTGCTGGGTGCCCCGCTGGCGGTCATCTACTTCTTCCGCTTCGGACCGGAGGCACTACTACAGCCATCCATCGCCGATTTGATGTGGAACACGCTGGTCTTCAACGTCGGCGTAATCATCCCAATAGGAGCCGTGTTCCTCCTGTTGTTCGTGCGGTACGGGTTCCTGGAGTTCGTCGGGGTATTGATGCGGCCGGTGATGCGCCCGGCCTTCCGGCTACCGGGCCGTTCGGCGCTGGACAGTTTGACCTCGTGGGTCGGCAGCTATTCGGTGGGCCTCTACCTGACTCGCCAGCTGTTTCGCGAGGGCTACTACAACAGGCGGGAGACCTACACGATCGTCACCTGTTTCTCGACAGTCAGCATCGGGTTCGTGGCCGTGGTCGTTCAGACGTTGGACTTACTGCATCTGTTCACGCTCATCTGCATCATCTACTTCATCTCGATCTACCTGTTGACCGCGATCTTGGCGCGAACGTGGCCCATCGCCCGGGTACGCGAGGAATATTTCGGCGTCGCGAGACGGGAGGCCGACACGGACGAGTCCAGGCGCGGTCTCTGGCAAGAAGCGTGGCGGCGGGGGATGGCGCAGGCGGAAGGATCGGCGAGCGTCCTGCGCACCCTTCGCGACGGGCTGACCGATGGCGTATTACTCGCCAGCACCATATTGGGAAGCATCCTGGCGGTAGGAACGGCCGCGCTGCTGTTGGCGCAGGGAACGCCCCTGTTCGAGTGGCTGGGCAGCCCGTTCGTCCCGCTGCTGTCGTTGCTGGGCATCCCCGATGCGGAGATAGTGGGGCCGGCCGTGTTGGTGGGGATCACCGAGATGTACATCCCGGCGTTGCTGGTGACGGATGCGGAACTATCGGCGCGCTTCTTCGTCGCGCTCCTCTCCATCACGCAGCTGATCTTTTTCTCGTCGCTGGGTCCGATGGTGCTGGACATGTTTCAGGAGGTCCCGGTGCGGGCTTGGGAGCTTGCAGTTCTGTTCTTGATCCGCACGGCGATCCTGGTGCCGCTGCTGGCGCTGGTGACGGCGGCGCTTGGCTGGGCAGGTATTCTGTAGCCGGGTTGTTGGCCTTCCGAGGCCCGTTACTACGCGACCACCAACAGGGCGGTGGAATACATGATGAGGACACCGGTCACCAACCCCAACGCGTTCAGCGGAGCCGCCCAGCCGCCATCGGCCTCGCGACGGATCATCTGGCCGATCTGGTAGACGACCTGGAAGATGGCGCCCGTCCCCAGAGCGAGGAAGAAGACCGCCAGGCCCGGCCGATAGGTGAAACCGCCGATCCAGGCGCCGGCGATGGTGGGCAGTCCGGCCAATGCACCCAACGCGGCCAGATGCCAGAGCGCGGGGCCCCGTTTGGCCACCGGTGCCACGATTCCCAGACCCTCGGTGGTGTTGTGGATGGCGAAACCGATCACTAGGAACGCGCCCAATGAGACGGCGCCTACCGAGTAGGCGGCGCCGATTGCCAGGCCTTCGCCCAGATTGTGGAGCCCGATCCCCAGCGCCACCATGTAGGCGACCCAGAGTTCCGGTGACAGGTCATGCGCAGCGGGCCGGCTGCGCAGCCACCGACCGATGGCCACCAGCCCGAAGACGGCCGTCACTACCCCCAAGATGATGAGTCCCATGCCCTGAAACGCTTCCGGGACCTGCTCGTGTAGCTCGATCGCTTCGTGGAGTGCGTCCAGGCCGAGGAAAATCAGCAGCCCGAGGGTCAAGCTGAGGAAGAAGTGGATCCACCTTCTGGCGATGCGGCGCAAGAATGGCAACCAGAGCAGGCCGAGAAAGATGGGGATGACGCCGACGTACACACCCAGCAGAGTGAAGGTCGCCAGATAGCGGGAGTTCGGCTCGGGCGATTGGGTGGCCACCTCGACCTGTGCGGTGAAGGTCAGGCCGGTGCTGGTCATTAGCATCACCTCGAGCGGCTCGCCTTCGACCCATGGGTAGGGCGTGCGGACCGTCGCGCTGTGGAGGCGAGCGATGGTCGGGCCGGGCTCGATCTCGAACGGCCAGTAGGCCTCGTCGATGAGCAGTTGGGCCACGGTGACAGGCGCGGGCCCGCCGTTCACCACGCGGATCTCCATCGAGTCCGGCGCTGGCAAGCGGATCCGCTCGATCGTCAGCTGTTCCACCGGCGGGAAGGCCGCGTGAAACACTCCCAGGGGGCCGACGCGCAGGAACAGCACCGTCAGGCCCGCGAGTAGCGCCAGCGGCAGTAGTCCGGCTAACCACAGCCTGACACGCGCGTTCATGTTCGACTCCGCGGTTCGGCGTTCGCCTCGGCCAGGCTGGGGCGACGAGCGTCGAAGAAGCCCATCCAGCCCAACTCGGCGAAATCGCTCTGATGCGCGTGAAACATGTGCAGGCCGGGGTTCTCCAGCTCGAACTCGAGCACGTGACGCTCGCCCTGACACATCATGACCGTGTCGGTCAGCTCGTGTCGGGTCAGCTCCGTGCCGGTCCGGAAGAGCCGGAACATCCCGGCGTGGAGGTGGAACGAGTTGACGTGGTCGAATTCGGTGGCGTTGATGAGGTAGACCCGGACCGTCCTGCCGACTTCGACGGGTATCGGTTGCTGCTGGTAGTGGAAGGCCACCGTGTTGACCGCATAGACCTCGTTCTCGCCGTCGAAGTTCGTGTCGAAGGCATTCATCACCATCACCATCTCCTGGGCC
>JASFLD010000629.1:0-3164 GCA_050118275.1 Gemmatimonadales bacterium | reverse complement strand
CACCATCATATGAAGTGGATTCTCCATTGTTTCGGGCAGCTTAACGGCCCCGCCAACCGGGCCCGCGCACCACGCGACCGGGCAAGGCGCCGGTGTGTTCGCCGTCCTTGACCACCTGTTCGCCGTTGATGAAGACGTGCAGCACGCCGCTGGCGAGCTGGTGAGGTTGCTGGAACGTGGCGTTGTCGGCGATCGTGGCGGGATCGAAGACGACCACATCGGCGAAGTAGCCCGGGGCGAGCCGGCCGCGGTCGTCGATGCCGAGATTAGATGCCGGCAGCGATGTGAGTTTGCGGATCGCCTCCTCGAGAGGAATGATCCCCTCATCGCGGACGTACTTACCCAGCAGGCGGGCAAAGTTACCGTAGGCGCGGGGGTGCGGCTGTGAATCGAGAAAGACGCCCTCGGGTGCCAGGGCGGCGCCGTCGGAGCCGAAGCTGACCCACGGGATCGCGATCTTGGTGCGGATATTGTCTTCGGACATGGTGAAGAAGACGCAGCCGACGCGGCTATCGTCTTGGATGACGAGGTCCATGACGGTCTCTTCGGGGGAAGTGCCGCGCATCTCGGCCACCTCGGCGACGGTCTTGCCGGTCAGGTAGCGGAGCGAATCGGTGCGGAAGCTGACCAACAGGACGTTCTCGGGCGAGCCGGCGTTGAGCCAGGTGTTATCCCAATCGCCCGTGGTATCGTTCATCTCGCGTTTGACGCGTTCGCGGATCTCCGGGTCTTTCAGTCGTTCGACCCAGGCGTCGTGGCCGCCCTCTTGCACCCAGGGCGGCATCGTGGCGTCCAAGCCGGTGGAACTGGCGTGGTAGGTGTACATGTCGGCGGTGATGCGCAGGCCCTGGCGGCGGGCCGCCTCGACGCGCTCGACGACGAGTTCGAGCTTGGGCCAGTTACGGCGGCCCGAGGCCTTCAGATGGTAGATCTCGGCCGGGACGTCGGCTTCGCGCGCGATGGTCAGCAGCTCGTCCAGCGCATCGAGTATGTGGTTGGCCTCGTCCCGCATGTGGGAGATGTACATGCCGCCGAACTCGCCGGCGACCTGGGCGAGTGCGATGAGCTCGTCGGTGTCGGCGTAGTAAGCGGGTGAGTAGATGAGGGCGGAGGAGACGCCCATCGCGCCGTCCTGCATGGCCTGGCGAACCAGCTCTCGCATCTGCTGCAGCTCGTCCGGCGTTGGAGCGCGATCTTCGTACCCCAGCACGTAGATGCGCGCCGTCGTGGCTCCCATGAAGGAGGCGACATTGGGTGATACGCCTCGATCCACCAGCCACTGGAGGTATTCGTCCAGCGTCGTCCAGGTCACGTCGTAGAGGATATCGGTCTGCCGCTCTTGCATGCGCTGCCGCATCTCGTCGTTGAGCGGGCCCATGGAGCTACCTTCGCCCATGATCTCGAGTGTGACGCCCTGCATGATGTCGCTGAGACCGCGGCCGTCGGCGATGAGGGATGTATTGGCCCAGCTGAGCATGTTGATGAAGCCCGGGGCGACGGCGAGTCCTGAGACGTCGATCTCGGTCACCCCGCGAGCGTCGACCAGGTCGCCGATGGCGGCGACGGTGTCGGCGTCGATGGCCACATCGGCTAATACGCCGGGTTCGCCGCTGCCGTCATAGACGGTACCGTTGCGGAGGATGAGGTCGTAATCGGGGGACGCGCAGGCGAGGAACCAGCAGGTCCCCCCGGCGATGACGGCGTAGCCTATCCAGCGTGACATCTTCTGCCTCCGGCGCGAAATGCGGTTGTCGCAGACCGGCGCCGCTCCACGGACCGGTACCGGATGCGGATATGGCTGGGGCCGTCCTTGCTGCTGCCGAATGAGTGTTTCAGCGATGACTCATGGAAAAAGCTGCGGAAACATGCGGTCTTTCAGGGGGCGCAGCAAGGGCTCGCCGGGCCCCCATTTCCGGCCTGACGGGCCCGATCGAACGGGAGGCCGTCAGCGGTCTTCTGGGTCGAGGACCTGCCAGATCTCGGGATCCTCGCTACCCAATACCCAGGCGGAGAAGCCGAGCAGCCCGTACTCTCCGATCAGGTCGAGCTTGGCGGCGAAGCTGCGCGCATCCTCCAGAAAGACCCACTCGAAGACACCGCCGTTGGAGTAGAATGCGTAGGGCACCTGCTGATCTTCGCTCCACAGGACCCGGGCTCCGTGACGCTCGAGCAACCCGATCGCCTCCGGGTGGGAGAGCGACCGACTGTAGGAGCGAGCCCGCTCGGGCTGCAAGTCCTCCTCCCAAGAGGTGTACCAGTGCATCGACCAGAGCGGGATTCCCATCGACAGCTTCTCGGCCGGAACGTGCTTCAGGAAGTACTCGATGACGCCGCGCACCCATGGCATACCCGCCGCGGGACCGGGCGGAGTCCGACGGGTGTGCTGGGAGTAGGACATGATCGAGATGAAGTCGCCGATCTCTCCCAGTGCCTGCAGGTCGTAGCCGGCGCGCCACTGCTCGAACAGCCAGCCGTGGTAGGCGGTTGGGCCGGGATAGTCGTCCAGGCGGTGAACGACGGCCACGCTCAGCTTGAAGCCGGCGGCGTGGAGAGCCTGGGCGGTCTCGCGGTAGAAGCGGGTGAAGGCATCGCGGTCCCGCAGGTGCAGGTTCTCGAAGTCGAACTGGATGCCCACGAAGCCGTGCCGGCGGCACTCCTCGACCAGCGTCTCGATCGTGCGCCTACGTGCCGCTTCGTCGGACAAGAGCTCATGGAGCAGGTCGGCGTCGAATCCGGGGTTGACGATGAGCGGCATGACGGGCACGTCGTGTTCTCTGGCGAGCCGCAGCACACGGGGATCGACTTCGCCCCAGACGACGCCGTCGGCATCGACGGAGTAGCTCTGCGGCGCTAGCACGTCGATCTGGTCGATGTGGTTCTGCAGACTCTCGAAGCTGTTCAGGCGGTCGACGTAGTAGAACAGCCGCTCGCCGCCGGCCTGTGCCGCCAGTGGTCCGGGGTGGATCAGGGCGGGGCCGAGCGCGATCAGGGCAAGGCCGATCATACGCAGAGCGATATCCCGTATGGAGCTCATCTAATGGTACCTCGTGAATAGAGCGGAGCCGCGCGGTTGGTCCACGCGGCTCCGCGAGTTGTAGGTTTCGATCTGTCAGCCCGCTCGTCAGAGGCGGGGCCTCGGCTCTTGAACGATCGGACACGGAGAC
>JASFLD010000628.1:0-3168 GCA_050118275.1 Gemmatimonadales bacterium | reverse complement strand
CCACCGATCTGGAAGGAATAGAGGAGAAGATCAAGCGCCACGGTGGAGAGATCGTGAGAAAGACGTTCGAGTTCCCCGGTGGACGGCGCTTCCACTTCACCGATCCGGCGGGCAACGAACTGGCGGTTTGGTCCGATCTCTAAAGTCGTCAGGCTACACCCTCGACTGCGTCTGAAGCGGTGAGAATCCTGGACGCCGCGATACCCAGGCCGTACGTCAGGGTCTTCGTTCTCCGGACGATGCTCCTGTGGACAGCTCTTCACGTCTTGACGTTTTCCTTCGCGTTCACGTACCGCGCGACGCTACTGGGGCTAGCCTTCACGGTCTTTGTCATCCTGGTAGACGCCGAGCGGCGCAACGAGCGTCGATTCTTGGCGAACCTGGGCGTTTCGCGCGCGGCGATCGCTCTGACCGTGGTGGTCACGGCCAGCTGTCTGGAGATCGTCTTGGTGCTGATTCCCCAACCGCTGAAAGATGGTCTGCAGGGAATCATGGGAGGGATAATCGGTGGTTAGGGAGATACTGTGCGTCGATTCGGTGGGGAAGTCGTTTCGGGGGCGGCCGGTGCTGAAGTCGGCGTCATTCTGGGCGCGCGAGGGGCGGATCACGACGTTGCTGGGCCGCAATGGTTCGGGGAAGACCACATTGATGCGGATCGCTGTGGGTGAGGTGCGAGCCGGTAGCGGTATCGTGCGATTTCTTTCGAAGCCGTATGCGCACCCCCGCTTGTCCGTGCTGGCGCGGCGCGGTCTCTATTATATAGAGGAGCAGCCTCGTCTTCCGAGTACTTTCTCGATCGGTCGGCAGCTGCGCCTGCTGGCGAAGAGGTTCGGCAAACGAGAGCTCGATTGGGCCGTCGCGGAGTTGAGGCTCGAGGAGTTCCTGGACCTGAAGGCGCATGAGATGTCGGGCGGTGAGGCTCGACGCGCAGTGTTGGCGGGAGCGCTAATCCGCGAACCGGCGTGCCTGCTGGCTGACGAGCCGTTCGCCGGTATCGCGCCGAAGGACCAGACCATGGTTGGGACGGTGCTGCGCCGTCTGGCGGAGAGGGGTTCGGCGATCGTTCTCAGTGGTCACGATGTGGAAGCACTGCTGAGCGTGACGGACGAAGTCATCTGGTGTGTGGCGGGAACGACGCACGGCCTGGGCGGTCCCGACGAAGCACGCGCCCACGCTCAATTCGTGAAGGACTACCTTGGGTGGCAGATCGACTCGTGAGCGTTCTGGCCCAGCGTCGCGTGCGGGGTATTCGAGGGTAGTTCGAAGAAGGGTGTCGATGGGCGAAGCCAAGAGTCGGCTGAAGAGGCATCGATGATCGACGCCGGACTGCGGGAAAGAGTCGTCTTGATCACGGGTCGTAACAACCCGCATGGGATCGCCGCGACGGCGGCGTTCGCGACGCTGGGCGCCTGAGTGTTCGTCCACGGATTCCGATCGAGGCAGCCGTCCTCGAGCGGGTCGGCTCGAGATGCGAACGAGCCAGACACCTTCGGGCTGCCTTTCTACTACCGCGATGCAGGCCCGCGCCACGGCCGAGGTCGTCGAGGCCATTCAGAGCCGTGGAGAACGGGCGGATTCATGGGAAGCAGACCTCGCCGATGCGGCGGCGATTCCGGGGCTGTTCGAAGGGGCGGAGCGAGCGTTCGGGCCCTCGACGTGCCGGTCAACAACGCGGCGGACTACGAGGCGGATACCTTCCTACCGGGCTCGCCAGCGGAGAGCGAGAACAGAGACGAACGAGGGAGCGCGAGGGAGGCTTGTCGCGAGGGTGAGGGCCAGGGCGGAGGTGGAGGACCTTGGGTGGATGGGCCTATCTCGTTCAGCATTTCGGCTCGGACACACGACCGGCACTTCGCGGTCAACACGCGAGCCTCTGTGCTCCTGATGTCGGAATTCGCTCGGCGATTGGTCGTCGCCAACCGGCATTGGGGGCGGATCATCAATCTGAGCGCGGACTGGTCTTGGGGCAGTCCCAGCGAGGTCTCCTACAGAGCCAGCAACGGCGCGCTGGAAATCGTACACCCGCGGCGCCGCCGCGGAGCTGGGGCCGTTGGGTGTCACGGTGAATGCCGTTTCGCCGGGGCCCGTGCAGACCGGATATATCGCTCCGGAGATCGAAAAGACGTTGGCGGCTAGCATCGCGTTGCGGCGGGTTGGACAGCCGGCGGACGTGGCGGACGTCATCGTCTTTCTGGCGTCGGACCAAGCCCGTTGGGTCACCGGCCAGGTGCTGACGGTTCACGGCGGACACCGCATGGCGCCTGGTCTCTGATGTGATCCCTCTTGGACAGATAGATCGCGGTGCGCACGCTGGCCTCGGGTGACTCGAAGCGGAACACACAATGTTTATGGTTCACCAGCGCGGCGTTATCTTGGATTCAAGACTCGATGAGGCAGGCGGCCGGCGGGGTGCCGCACGACCAGCACCATAGGAACACAACTCCACGAGGCCTGCATGGCGCCGCTATACCGCGCTTTTGGCATCTTGGCGATCGTCGGTGCGTGCATCTCGGCGGTGCTTGGGCTCCTGAGCCTTCCCCCCGGCGGACTGATGTTCGCGCTTCCTTACTTTTTTTTTGCGCTGGCAATCGCGCTCGGGGTGGTTGGTGGTGTCTGTGTGGTACTAGCGCGAGGCCTCCGGGGAAGACCGGCGGTGGACAGGTCGTCGGGTTTGGATCGCGACTCTGGTTTGGAGGCTGGGGAGGGGAATAGCGGCGGCGCTGATCAGCCGGCAGACCCCGGCGCATCGCCGTCGTCGAGCGAGGCAGTCGAGGCAGACGACGATCGTGGAGCGCGAGCGGACGATTGAAGTTGCCTGCTGAAAGCCCAATGGCAGCGAGGATCACGGAAACCGCTGGGCCGACCTGATTTGGAGTCAGTGGCTGGCCGCACGGTTGGCAGCCATCTTCTGGGCTTGGCACGGCGGGCCCGATTTGATCGAGTCCCATTGCGAGGTCGGAAGGCAAGATGCCAGAGATACACAAGGCCGACCCACGAGCGCGTCGAAGCGCCATTCTCATGGTCGTCGCCGCCGGTATCGTCGGAGCGGTGGCTTTACACCTCATGGGTGAATCCTCAGAATGGCTGCAGGCCTGGGCGGAACGCGACCCCCAGCGTGCCGCGAGTATTCTATTCGCTCTTATGACACTGGGATTCTCGGTCCCGCTC
>JASFLD010000627.1:0-3168 GCA_050118275.1 Gemmatimonadales bacterium | reverse complement strand
AACGAGGGACTGGCGGCTTTGCCGTGTGGCCCTGTGTCGTTGCGCTTCCGGCCGCCGCTGATCTTCAGCGAGGCGGATGTGGAGAAGTCACTCGACATCCTGAGGCGTGTGCTGGCCGGCCTTCCGGCAGTGGAGGCGGAACTGGAAGAAGCGGGCCCCGGACGCGAGACGCCGGGCTGATTCCGAGCTGCATCGAATGTTAGGGGAGGATTGGGAACGTCGAACACTGCACATTCGGCATCGAACGCCGTCGAGGTGTCGAAGGTCGGGAGTGCCTTCGACGCGGGATGTTGGATGTTTGATGTTCGACGTTCGTTCGTCCGTCCGTTCGGCGGGCCGGAAGGGTCGCTCGTTCCTTCCCGAGACTCATCGAACCCTGTGACAGGAGGACTACGTTGAGAAGCACCGTCGTCGCTCTAGTGTGTCTGGTGTTCGCCGTGGGTGACCTCGCCGCGCAGGGCTTTCAACCGTTGCTCGACGGCGAGCGGCGCGACCTCCTGCACGAGGTGCTGAGCGGTGAAATGGCGAAGGAACACGTCATCGCGATCACCCGGCACCATCGAATCCAGGGCTCGCGCGGCTACCGCGATGCGGCGAACTACGTGCTCGACGAGCTGCGTGCCGGCGGCTTCGGTGAGGACGCGGCCTGGATCGAGTCGTTCCCATCGGATGGCAGGACCGTCTACCAGACATGGCAGTCCCCCTCGGGTTGGGACATCGATTTCGCCGAGTTGCGCATGGTGGAGCCCAGCGAGGAACGGCTGGTCGGGTATCCGGAGGTCGCGATGAGCCTGATCACCTACTCGAACCCAGGTGACGTGACGGCCGAGCTGGTGTGGGTGGGTTCGGGGACGCGGGACGCCGACTACGAGGGCAAGGACGTGCGTGGCAAGTTCGTTCTGGCTACCGGCTACGGCGGCGAGGTCCATCGGCAGGCGGTGATCGAGCACGGCGCGGCGGCGGTGGTCTGCTACCTGGACGATTCGCGCGCGCAGGAGTATCCCGACATGCTGCAGTACACCGGCATGTGGCCGCTGACCGAAGAGCTGGAGCACGTGACCTTCGGCTTCAACATCACGAACCGTCAGGGCGAAGGGTTGCGGCGCTTGCTGGAGGCGGGGCGGCACGTAGTGCTGCACGGTAGGGTCACCGGCATCGGGCTCGAGCCCTACTTCATGGACATAGTCGTGGCGCGGATCGAGGGATCGGAACTCCCGGACGAGGTATTAGTCTATGCCGCGCACCTCGACCACCCGAAGGAATCGGCCAACGACAACGCCAGCGGTTCAGGCGCCATGCTGGATATGGCGGTGAAGCTCAACGACCTGATCGCGGAGGGGCGGCTCGAGCGGCCGAAGCGGACGCTGATGTTCCTGTGGGTGCCCGAGTGGAGCGGCACCATGGCCTACATCGACGCGCACGAGGAGATGACCGGCCCGGCGCTGGATGGCGAATACCTGGCGCACATCAATCTCGACATGGTGGGAGAGAACCTCGAGCGGCTCCATTCGCGGATGTACATCACGCGCACGCCGGCGTCGTTGCCGTCGGCACTGAACGACGTGGTTGAGAATATGGCGGCGATGGTCGACGGGATGAACGTGCGGACACCGCGCGGCAGCCTGTCGGAGCCCAACTTCCGCGTCACGCCGTACAGCGGCGGCAGCGATCACATGATGTTCATCGATCGCAAGGTCCCCGGCGTGATGATGGGGCACTCGGACTACACGCACCACACATCTGAGGACACGCCCGACAAGGTGGATCCGGTGGAACTGGAGCGGAGCGAGATCATCGCCACATCGACGATGCTCTATCTGTCGGATCTGACGGAAGCCGAAGCGCTCGATCTCGTGTACCTGGTCGGCGCCAACGGGGCCGCCCGGCTGGGCGCCTCGGCGCGGCGGGCGGCGCGTTTGATCAGCGATCTGCGGTCGGGGATGGGGCCGTACGAGGCGCTGTTCGAGGCGCGGAACACCATCGAGCAAGCGGCGACGCGGGAGCGTCAGGCCGTCAGGTCCGTGTTGTACTTCAATGACACGCGGTCCGTACGCGACGCGGTGAGCGCGGTAGAGAAGCAGCTAAGCAACCAGGAGAAAGAGCTGCTCGCCATGGTACGCAAGCAGGCCCCGCAGCCGCGACGTGCCGGGACGCCGGTGGAGCGGACCGAAGCGGGAGACAAGCGAGTGCCGATCCGCCTTACCCGTGGGCCGCTCGATTTCGGTCTGCCGGCCAGCCGGCTGGAGCCGGATGATGCTGCGTGGTACGGAACGCAGGAATTTACGCTGAGCGGGAACGCCCGCTTCGAGTTGGTGAACTTCATCGATGGTCAGCGGACCGTGACGCAGATTCGCGACGCGTTGAGTGCCGAGTACGGCCCGGTGACGATCGCCGTAGTGGGCCACTACCTTGATGATCTCGTCAAGGTAGGCGTGGTACGGTGGAGGTGAGTTGCCGAACGTGACGGGCTCGGCCCGCGCCGCGTTCGGATTCGGATACCGAGGGACGCGAGAATGAGAGGCTGCCGAGTCGCAGCCGGCTGAATGGAGAATGTAGAATAGAGAGTAGAGAATTCAGAACGCGCTGTGCCTTCTCTATTCTACATTCTACATTCCATATTCCGAATCCTACAGTTCCTCGACGTTGAGACGGCCGTCCGCGTTCGGTTGGTCGTTGGTCGTCCAGGCCTCGAGTAGATTCAGGATCGCCTGCTCGACCTGCGCCGGCAATGCGTCGGGATGATTCTGCAAGTAGAGTATCACAGCGCCGGCGACGTGTGGCGCGGCCATCGACGTGCCGCTGATCGTGTTATAGCCGCCGTTCAGCCACGTCGATGTGATTCCCTCTCCCGGCGCCGCCACGGTGACCGGGTTACCGTAGTTGCAGTTCACGTCCTGATCGTTCCGGTCGCTCGAGGTGACGGTGATGACGCCGTTGACGCGGCGCGTGTCGCCGTCGCTGCCGTCGGCAGCGTTGATGTAGTCGTCGCCGACGCCCGCCGGTGAGTGATTCTGCGCGTCGTTCGGCAGGAAACAGAAGCCCAGCAGACCGTTGCCGGCGGAGATCGTGTAGACGACACCGGCATTGACCGAGCGGCGCACGGCGGTGTCCAGCGCGTCGCTGGGGTCGCCACCCAGGCTCATGTTGGCGACCATCAGCTGGTCGGGA
>JASFLD010000626.1:0-3175 GCA_050118275.1 Gemmatimonadales bacterium | reverse complement strand
GCGCCGACGGCGGCGCTCGCGCAATCCCGGCCGATATCGTCGGAGCAGATTGCGCGTTTGCAGTTTCGCCAGATAGGCCCCGCGGTGACCGGCGGCAGGATCCACGACGTCGAGGCGCTGCCCGAGGATCCATCGACCGTCTACCTGGCCACCGCGTCGGGCGGGATCTGGAAATCGACGAACAAGGGGACGACCTGGACGCCGGTCTTCGATGATCAGGCCGTCAGCACGTTCGGCGACATCGCCATCGCGCCCTCGAATCCCGATGTAGTCTGGGCCGGCACGGGCGAACAGAACAATCGTCAGAGCACTTCCTGGGGTGACGGCGTCTATCGGTCCGACGACGGCGGCGCGACCTGGACGCACGTCGGCCTCGACGATACGCGACACATCGGCCGCATCCGCGTCCACCCGGATGATCCTGATGTCGCCTATGTGGCTGCGCTGGGTAATCTGTGGGCGCCGAGCCGGGCGCGCGGTGTCTTCAAGACGGTCGACGGCGGCGCCACCTGGCAGCAGGTACTCTTCGTCGACACGCTCACCGGCGTCGTCGATCTGGTGATGGATCCCGGCGACCCGAACACCTTGTACGCGGCGGCCTACCAGCGGCTGCGCCGCACCTGGGGATTCAACGGCGGCGGCCCGGGCAGCGGTATCTACAAGACGACCGACGGCGGGCGCAGTTGGCGCGAGCTGACCAACGGCATCCCGGAAGGCGACAAGGGACGCATCGGTCTGGCCATCGCCGAGAGCGATCCGCAGGTGCTCAACGCGCTGATCGAGCATGCCAGCGAGGGGGGCACCTATCGCAGCGAGGACGGCGGCGCGACCTGGGAGCGGGTGAACCGGCTGGATCAGCGGCCGATGTACTACAGCCACATCTACATCGATCCGACGAACGCGAACCGCGTGTATTCCCTCGCCACATCGTTCTACGAGAGCGAGGATGGTGGGCACACTTTCCGTACGATGCCGACGCGACCGACGTACGACGTGGGCGTGCACAGCGATTTCCACGCCATGTGGATCGATCCCAACGACTCGCGGCACTTCTACCTGGTCGGCGATGCGGGGCTGTACGAGACGTGGGATCGCGGTGAGACCTTCATCCGCATCAACAACTTTCCGATCGGGCAGTTCTACGGGATCGGCGTCGACATGCGCGATCCTTACTACATCTATGGTGGCATGCAGGACAACCACTCGTGGCTGGGACCGAGCCGCACGCGTAGCTGGATCGGCATCATCAACGACGAGTGGCGGCAGATCGGGTTCGGCGACGGGATGTACCACCGCGCCGACCTTACGGATTTCCGCTACGTCTACGGCGCCGCGCAGAACGGAGTGATCGTCCGGATCGACCCGTTGACCGGCGACCACCTCGACATCCGGCCGCAGCCGCCGGAAGGCGAGCCCGCTTACCGCTTCGACTGGGTGACGCCGGTCGTCGTCTCGCAGCACGATCCCCGCGTGATTTATCTGGGCGGCAACCGGCTGTTCATATCGCGCGACCGCGGCGTCAGTTGGGAGCGTACGAAAGATGTGAGCCGGGGCATCGATCGGGATACGCTCCGCCTGATGGGCGTGCTGGGGTCCGATTCGATGCTGTCGAAGAACGATGGTACGCAATCTTACGGCGAGATCGTCACGATCTCCGAATCGCCCCTCGACCCCCAGACTCTCTGGGTCGGCACCGACGACGGCAATCTGCAGGTCAGTCGCGATGGCGGCCGCAACTGGACCGAAGTATCGAGGAACGTCGACGGCGTACCCGTTGGCACGTATGTGAGCCGGGTGCTCGCCTCGGCCAGCGGCCCGGGCGTCGCCTACGCCACCTTCGACGCACATCGCGACGGAGATTTCTCTCCCTACGTGTACAGGACCCGCGACTACGGCCGGACCTGGGAGCGGCTGACGAGCGGCCTGCCGGAAGACGGTTCGGTGAACGTGATCATCGAGCATGGAACGAACCCGAACCTGTTGTTTCTCGGTACCGAGCACGCGCTGTTCGTATCCACCGACGGCGGCGAGCACTGGGCGAGTTTCGCGGAGAATCTACCGACGACGCTGTACGACGACCTGGTGATCCACCCGCGCGATGACGACCTGGTCGTCGGCACGCACGGGCGAAGCATCTACATCCTCGATGACATCACGCCACTGGCCGAGTGGTCGGCAGAGGTCGCGTCGTCTGCCGCTCACCTGTTTCCCGTTCGCCCTGCCGCCATCTTTCAGTATTGGAAGGACACGTCGTACCGCGGACAGGGCGCCTACGCCGGTGAGAACCCACCAGTGGGCGCGATCCTGAACTATTACATGAGCGAAGCCTCTGAGGCGGCCATCAGCGTGACAGACGCGAGCGGCGCGCTCGTCCGCCGACTCGAGGTTCCGGGCTCGAGCGGCGGGATCCAGCGTGTCCATTGGGATTTGCGACACGAGCCGCCGCCGTTCGAGTCGGATGACGATCCGGAGGAAGCGCTCCCGAAGTTGACGCACCCGATAACCCCTCGCGGTCCGTTCGTCTCTCCGGGCACTTACACCGTCACGCTGGAGGCTGGTGGTGCCCGCTCCTCCCAAACGGTCGAGGTGAGAGGCGACCCGTTGCTGGCACTCAGCGATGAACAGTGGCGCGATCGTGAGCGCTACCTGTTGGATGTGCTGGAACTGCAGCGAAGGGCCTGGGATGCGCAGCAACGGGGTGAGGAGTTGCGCCGTGCCGCCGTGGCCGCGCGTGACTCGGCGGGAGCGGAGAATGCACCGCCCGAGATCATCGCGCACGCCGATTCGGCCAGCGCCTTGGCGCGGCGACTCCGTCGGCTCCGGTCCAGAATCTACAATCTGGCCGAGGTGTTCAACGGGAACGGCGTACAACAGGGCAGCCTGTTCCCGCCGACCGAGACCCATCGTCAACGTAAAGAAGATCTCGCGGCCGAACTCGAGCGCGAGTCACGGAACGTTGGCGACCGCGAGCCCCGGGGAATGCCTGCGCGATGAGCTGAGGTCAAGCCCATAGGGACAGGCGCGTCCGGGATGCTCAGCCCCTCGTTGCCGTGGCAGCGCTCAGTCAACATCTTGTAGCAGTACAACCATCAACTCTCGGATCCTCCTCGCTAGCGAGAGGTCCAGCCAGCAGATGATTGAGTTCCGCCTCCTCGGCTCGGTTGACCTGAAGGGA
>JASFLD010000625.1:0-3176 GCA_050118275.1 Gemmatimonadales bacterium | reverse complement strand
AGTCATACAATAACCCTCTCGGAGCTCGAGGCATTTTGCAGCCTGGAGGGTCAGAATCCGCGCTCCGTGATGCTCACCTCCGAGGAACCCGTAGTCATTCAGTTCGATGTCACTTGCGGAAATCCGGCGCCGGACTTTGATCTCGCGGGCATGGAGGTGCTGGGATCGGGGTACAATGTCACCGGCAACTACGCGGATGTCGCCGACGTGAAGGCAGTCGTGCTCGACCTCGACGCCTTGCAGGCGTCGAACTTGTTGCGGCAGGTCCAGTACGAGCGTGCCACTTACCATGTGGTGAGCGGCGAGGACAGCCATGAATACCAGCGGAGCCTCTCGACCAAGGTGAAGATCACGGGATCGGCGTTTGGCTTCAGCGGGGCTCTCAAAGCCTCGTTCAAGCAGGACCGGTACGAGAGTCGCCACTATTCCTTCGCCACCGTGCAGAGCGTCATCCGCAAGCACGGCCTGCGGGTCGCGCTGTCCGTCCAGCCGGAGGAGCTGCGGGGATACCTCGCGCCGGCCGCGGCAGCGGCGATCAACGATCCTTCCGTCGATCCGGAGTACCTCTTCGAGACGTTCGGCACCCACGTGCTCACGGGGATCATCGTCGGCGGCAGGCTCGACTTCAGCACGTCGGCGAATATGTCGTTCGAGAGGCAGGACCGGAGCATCGACGTCTATGCCCGCGCCAGCTTCAAGAACGTCTTCGCCTCGGCATCCATCGAGGCCGAGGCCACCGACGACTTGTCATGGAGCGAGTACTCGGCGACGGAGGAGAAGCACCTCGAGGTGTATGGCGGGCGAAGCGAATACGGCCAGTACATCATGAACGAAGGGGTGTACGAGAGCTGGATCGAGTCGATCGAGGAGAACTCGGTATTCATGGATTTCGAGTCCACGGGACTGCTTGGCATCTGGGAGCTGGCTGACGATGCTGGTCGTCGGGGCGAGCTGGCAGCCGCCTGGAACACCTACGCCGAGGCGCATGGCATCACGTTGTTGGCTGCCGGGACGGTCGTCAGCAATTTCGCCGAAGATCAAGAGGACTGGCTCTACTACGACGCCAGCGGCAACCCGCAAACGCCCGAACACCACCTGCAGGGAGGCTATTTTGGGGGGTACATCGTCGGCTCGGAATCCGGCGGTGATTTCCTCGACTTCTCCGCCCCCAACAGCTTCCTGGGCGACAAGACCATGTACGCGGGCGGCACGCTGCAATACTACCTCTTTTACTCACCGGATCCGCACGACATATTCAATCCCCCCAGCTGGCACGCGTCCATTCGGTACTTCGTCGTTGTGCTGAGTGAAAACGGCAACCTGATCTACAAGCCGGCGAACTCCGACAACGTTCCCGATCCTCGCTTTCGCCCTGGGAACTACAACCACAGCGATCCGACGCTGTTCGTCGTCAATCTGAAGGCCGGTGAGCAGACGGGTGAGGATGGCAGCGTCCCCGGAATGTGGTACCGGTGGGATCGTCAGCCGGCCGAGGAAGTCGACATCTGGATGTCACTGGCGAGTGTCCGCGCGATCAAGATCATGGCTGACTTCCTCGACATCGAGGAGAGGGTTGCTCTGGACAAGGTCTTGCTGACCGCGCCGCTCGATAACCCGTAGACGTAGAAGCGGAATTAGCGACGGTTGGTGATAGCCGGCCGCCGCGTTTCTACCAGCTGCGTGTCTGGCGGATCGGGCTCAGCGGGCGGCTGAGGCGGCCCTCCTCGCCCGGGTCAGTGAGAACATTCGTCCCACCCAAAGGACAAGACGGGACGACTGGGAAAGCTTGTCTTGGTGGCCGCCTATTGTGCATATTCATATGTGAAAATAGGCCGCCGCCGGCGAAGACACGCTGAGAGTACGAGTTGTGCGTGTCCGGCGCGAAACGCGCTAACGGCCGCGAAATCTACCAGTCGAGAAGGCAAATGAACGGCAGCATGAACGGTAGTACCGGTGAAGTCACCCGCCTGCTCGAGGCAGCGCGACACGGAGAGGACGACGCGCTCGACCGCATCGTCCCGCTGGTGTACGACGAATTGCGGCGCATGGCCGCGCGGCAACTGCGGCGCGAGCGAGCCGGCCATACCCTGCACGCCACCGCGCTGGTCCACGAGGCCTACCTCAAGCTAGCCGGCAGTGGCACGGTCGAGGCGGTCGATCGCGGTCATTTCATGGCGATCGCGGCGCGAGCGATGCGCCAGGTCCTGGTGGACCATGCCAGGCGCCGGAACGCCGAGAAGCGAGGTGGCGACTGGGAGCAGACGACGCTGAGCGATGGCGACAAGCCGCTGGAGTTTCAGCCGGAGGAGTTGCTGGCACTCGATCGAGCGTTGGACGAGCTCGACGAGCGACAGCGTCAGGTCGTCGAGTGCCGTTTCTTCGCTGGAATGGAAGAAGAGGAGATCGCCGTCGCGTTGGGTGTCTCCGCCCGGACGGTGCGCCGTGACTGGGTGAAGGCGCGGGCGTGGCTCTATCGATCACTGTATCCGCAGCCCACTTGAGCGGCGGGAAGGAGGATTGGAGCACGGTCCCTGACCTCGTGCGTGCGCGAACCCCAACCACAGAGGACCGCGAATGACTCCCGAACGGCGACAGCGGATAGAGTCTCTCTTCGAGGCGGCGCTGGGGCAACCTACCGCCGAACGCGCCGCCTTCTTGTCCGCTGTCTGTGATGGTGACCGAACGGAGAGGAGCGAGGTCGAGCGCTTACTCGCGGCGCACGAACGCGCAAGTGGGATCCTGGAGCGCGATGGCGCCGTGCTTTCCGCGTCGGTCGTCTTCGAGTCGGTCCGCGACGACCGGATTGGCCCTTATCGGATCGTAGGCGTCGCCGGGCGTGGGGGGATGGGAGTCGTCCATCTTGCCGAGCGGGATGATGGCCAGTTCCGCCGGCGCGTCGCCATCAAGGTCATTCGCGGTGGACCCGACGCCATCGATCTGCACGGCCGCTTCGAGGCCGAGCGACATATCCTGGCCTCGCTCGACCATCCCAACATCGCGCGGCTGCTGGACGGCGGTCTCACCGATGACGGGCGGCCGTATCTGGTGATGGAGTACGTCGAAGGCCTGCCGATCGACGAGTACTGCCGAAAGCAACGGCTGAACGTGGAAGATCGCCTGCGGTTGTTTTGTGACGCAGCGCGGGCTGTCCATCACGCGCACCGGAACCTGGTGGT
>JASFLD010000624.1:0-3179 GCA_050118275.1 Gemmatimonadales bacterium | reverse complement strand
GCCAAGCAGTGACCGACCCTCCCTGACGCGTGACATTCTCGGGCGTTTCAGGGCTGCGTTAGCCGAGGACCGCGCGGGCGAGGAGCCCGGCGAAGACGGCGCTCACGCGAGCGTCCACTAAGGCGTCCTGATTCCCGCTAGATCTCTATATAGGGCGTCAGGCGCCAGATCGATCCCGCCTGGCCATGCTATGGTGCCGCTCTCTTCGTCGATGTAGACCTTCTCGCCCTTCCGCGGGTCTTCCCACGACCTTAACACACCCCGTGTCGTGGTGGTGACGCACACCGATCTCGAAAAGCCAGTGAAGGATGCGCCCAGAGGATTCGGGAAAGACTCGGACAAGTATCGCTACGATGTCATCTTCCTGAAGAAGCCGTTGACCGCACGCGAGGCGATGAAGCGCGTTCGCACCAGAGAGGGCGTGGACAAGGCCGTCGCGGGGAAGGGTGTTCTGTACTTTTCCCGGCTCAAAGCGAGAGCGACCCAAAGCTACTTGACCAAGATCACACAACTGCCGATCTACCAGCACATGACCGTTCGAAATTGGAACACGACGACCAAACTCCTCGCTCTCATGGAAGCGAGAGAGAGGAGCTAAGCGGTCACCTTGTCATTCAACGCTCTCGTCGGGATGACATGGCACGACGCGGTGTCGTGCCTCGGGGGCGCCGATCTCGGCGGCTACTTCGAGAAGGCGGTTCCTGTGTAAGAGAACGGATACCAGCCCGGCCCCCACTTGATGTGGAACTGAACGCCCTCGAGCCCACCAGAGCCTCGGGCGGTATACGTTCCGTCACACGAGACCCCGACGGGCTGCGACGCGTCCGGCTTGCAATTGGTCGTGAACTGTCCGTAGATGGTCCCCGAACGATCGTTCCAGGTAACATCGCCGGCGAAAGGCGCGGAGGCCACCATGTTGCTATTACGGTCGCACCGTCGATGTATCTGCTCCACAAATTCCACCGTACCTACGATGTCGCCGGTACTCTCCGTGAAGACGGGAAGGCCGAAGAAATGACACCTTCCGGACGGTGTCTCCACGACTCGTCCGGGGGCCGTGCTGCCAAGGGCAGCGATCGTCCCGGCGACGGGCGTCTTGGCCATGCCCTCCTGAAACATGACCAGTCCTGACTCGTTGGTTGTCGGTGTCATTGGCGGTTCGCTGCTGCACGCCACGGCGATGACACCCGCGACGATCGGGCCTAGCGTCCAGGCCTTCCGCATGAGATTCCTCCATGTTATAGAGGGTGGAGATCGTTCCCCCGGCCCGGAAATCGTTGCCGGCCGGTAGGGAGCCGCTTTACCTTGGCATTATCACTATTGTGCGTTACCCGGTCGTGCCTCAGGCGTGGGCCGGAGGTAACGCATGGGTAACGTGCTCCACAGGTGCTGCGATGATCGAGCTCCGCCTCCTCGGTCAATTGGATCTGCGGGGATCGGAAGGGGAAGCTATTCTCTCGATCCTCGCTCAGCCGAAGCGCGCCGCCCTGCTCGCCTATCTGGCCGTTGCGAGGCCAAACGGATTCCATCGAAGAGACAAACTGCTGGGCCTGTTCTGGCCGGAGAGCGATCAGGAGCGTGGCCGGGGTTCGCTCAGGAAGGCGTTGTATCTGCTGCGGCAGTCGCTGGGCGAGGAGGTGATAGTAGGCCGGGGCGACGAAGAGATCGGCCTGACCGAAGGTTCGGTGTGGTGCGATGCGGTGGCG
The DNA here is from genome assembly GCA_050118275.1 of Gemmatimonadales bacterium. Classification (GTDB taxonomy): domain Bacteria; phylum Gemmatimonadota; class Gemmatimonadetes; order Palauibacterales; family KS3-K002; genus JASFMO01. Next base: position 1,473 of record JASFLD010000624.1, on the reverse strand, counting down.
TTCGAGGATGCGCTCGAGGGGGGGAACCCGGAGGAAGCGCTCGAGCTGTACCGGGGCGATCTGCTGGAGGGGTTCTTCCTATCGGAGGTGCCCGAGTTCGAGCGCTGGCTGGAAAGCGAGCGGGAGCGATTGAGGCGCCTGGCGTCGGATGCGGCCTGGGCGATGGCCGATCGTGCAGAGAGAGCGGGCAGCGCAGTCGAGGCGTGTCGTCACGCGCTGCGGGCGGCGGGCTTCGCGCCGGACGATGAGGGCACACTTCGGCGGCTTCTGGAGTTATTGGACCGGGTGGGCGACCGTGCGGCAGCGGTGAAGGAATACGAGGCGTTCGCCCGCCGGCTAAGAGACGAGTACGAGGCGGAGCCGTCGCCGGAGACGCAGGCGCTGATCGCTTCGATACGGCAGCGCGAATCGATAAGCGACGCCGGGGGCGAGCCTTCCGCCGAGATTCGAGCGGGAGAGGCCAATGTCATTTCTGCGGAGCCCGTCAGCGATTCTGCTGGGCGCAAGCCAGGCGCCGAGCCGGGTCCTCCGTCACTGCGCCGGGCCTTGGGCACCTACGCCCTCGTGTCGCTCGGCGTGCTGGTCGGGGTGCACATCTTCACGCTGCAACTCGGCTTGCCCGATTGGGTCTTCCCGAGCACCGTGGTCGTGCTCCTCGTAGGCCTGCCGATCATCGTGGGCACAGCGCTCATGCGGGGAGACATCTCAACCAGCCTGGCCGCGGTGGCGCTGGCGGTGACGGCTCTGACCCTCGTGGCCGCCGCGGCGATCGTGCCGCGAGTCCTGCCTCCGAATCGGTCACCCTCGGCAGCCGCGGATGCCGTCTCCAGCACGAGTGTCGCCGTCTTCCCCTTCGCCGTGCGTGGGGCCGACGAGCTGGCCTATCTGCGGGAAGGCATGGTGGATCTGCTGAGCACCGCGCTGGATGGTGCCGGCGAGCTCCGGAGTGTCGACCCGCAGGCCCTCCTAAGTTTCGTCGACCGCACGGAGCCCGTAACGGGACCGGAGCAAGGCGGGCGGGTGGCAAGCCAATTCGGCGCCGGGCACTACGTGCTTGGGAGCATCGTCGCAGCGGGTGAGCGAATTCAGGTGAGCGCCGCTCTCTATGATCTGGAAGGCTCCGTTGTGCGACGGGCGGAAGCGAGGGTCGACGACGAGGGTCAGTTGTTCGATGTCGTCGATGATCTGTCCCGACAGTTGCTGGCTGCCGGGGTTGGCGGTCCGGGCACGCGCCTCAGCACGCTGGCGGCGCTGACGACCCAATCGTTGCCAGCGCTCAAAGAATATCTGCGGGGTGAGAACGCATACAGGGGCGGTCAGTTCGATTCGGCCGTCGCGGCGTTCCAGCGCGCGGTGGCGGTGGACAGTACGTTCGCCCTCGGCTACTATCGGCTGGCCGTTGCTGGCTCCTACACCTTCGCCTTTGCCGGGTCCGATGGGATCGACGCGATTCGGCGAGCTTCAAGATTCAAA
>JASFLD010000623.1:0-3181 GCA_050118275.1 Gemmatimonadales bacterium | reverse complement strand
ACACGCAGGAGACTATTTGCTTTGCGCGGCTGGGGCGCCGGCAGGGAATGCCACCGTGCGGTGCGCTCCGAGCGAGCGCGCGCTGTCGATGGCCACTATCGCTTGGTACGGGTTTCCAGCTCGCGAAAGCGATCGAGCGCCTCGCTGGGACCGAAGTCGTCGAGCTCGAACAGCTGGCGAACCTCGATCTCCGCTTCCTTGCCCTCGCCGACGGGGTTGGGAAAGCGCCGGGCCCATTCCATCGCTTCCTCCCTCGACTCCGCCTGGATGAGCGTGTAGCCGGCGATGAGCTCCTTCGTCTCGGCGAAGGGCCCGTCGATTACCGTACGCTTACCTCCAGAGTACTTGATGCGCCAGCCCCTGGAGCTTGGCTGGAGTCCGGACGCGTCGAGCAGAGCGCCGGCCTTCTGTAGCTCCTCGTGGTACGCTGCCATGTCCGCGAACAGCTTCTCCTCCGGCATGACGCCTGCTTCCGAGTCCCTGGTGGCCTTCACGATGATCATGAATTGCATTTTCGTCTCCTTCTGGTTCCGGTTCCGATATATGTTCTGCGGGTCGAGCCTGGCCCGGCGGGATCTCGAGGCCGGCCGCCCGGGCCGCCGTCGGACCCCCGGCCGAGCTCGCCTCTGTGCGGCGAGGATCGAACCTGCAGCGGGGTCCCCGCGACCAACGGCGAACAGTGCCGCAGGCTCCGCGGTATCACGGCTGCCCACACCTCATAGTCGTATGTACGGCCGGCAAATCGACATGGGCCAATCAGTGCAGTGGGTCGTGTGGGTTCCACCGGAACCACGCCATCATACTCGGCGCACTCTCGCGAAGATCCGATCCGCATTGAGGCACCACCGCGGGATCCCATTTGAGGCACCACCAGGGGCCATGTGCTGGGTTGTCACGCGGAGGCGACGAGAGGGGTCTCGATCAACGCGTGCGGCGCTCGCCACGTGTCACCCGGCCGATGCCGCGCTCGCTCACCAGATACATGGCGAAGCTGCCGAGCCAATGGCCGCCCTCGTAATGCTCGTCCGTGACTGCGGCCAGTCCGGCCACGCGGTGGGCCTGCGCCGCGGCCAGGAGCGCCGGGCGGCGCGGGTCTCCGACGGGTAGCCCGGAGGCGATGCCCTCGAGCATCCAGGCGCGGCTCAGGTTCAGGCCGGCCAGATGGCCCAGCTTGGGGTCGCCGGGATCGCTGACTTCGGCCGGCTCGATCCAAACCGCACCCGTCTCTCGACGGGGAACCGCCGGCAGGAAGACGCCGAGCCAGGCGGCGAACTCCGCCGGCTGCAGCACGCGCCGCATCAGGTCCGCCTCGGCCAGGCAGGGCGAGAGGAAGTCGTGCCCGGACGGCTCGTAGGACAGCGGGCAATCCCGGTCGTCGAGGTAGAAGCGCAGGCTGGCCTGCCGGACGACGTCTTCGGTCTCGCGGTCAGCGGCGATCCGTGCCCAATCGAGGATCAGGCCGAAGGCGAAAGCGGTCTGTGAGTGCTCGCCGATCCGGATCGGATGAGTGAGCTTCGGGATCCACTCGCGTAATCGTTCGGCCGCCGCGCGCTCCAACGGCTCGAGCGCTTCGATCCACGTACGGACCTGTGGGTCGTCCCATTCGCGCAGCTCGGCTGCCAGCTGCAAGAGCCAGGCGAGGCCGTAGGGGCGCTCGAAGGAGATCCGCCCCTCGCCTTCGAGGTAGCGCACCTCGCCGGCGATCTTCTCCGGCGTGAGACTGGCGGCAAGAGCCACCCGTGCTTCCCCGGCCATCCGACTCTCGGGGAAGGAGCGCGCCAGCCGTGCCAGCAACCAGTGCCCGTGAACGGCAGAATGCCAGTCGTAGCAACCGAAGAACGCGGGCGTCAGCTCGCGCGGTGGGAGCACGTCTTCGTCGCTGGAAAGGACGTGCGCGATCTTGTTGGGGTATTCGCGTTGTACACAATCCAGCGCCAGGCGGCCGAATCGCTCGGCGAAGGCGTCGTCTAGATCTTGGGCGGTGACCGGGGAGCGCGTCATGAGCGTGAACAGAAGGACAGGGAGAACGAGTGTCAACGGTCGCGCTCGAAAGCGATCATCGCGCATGTAGTGCTCCCGCAGCTCGGGTTCTCGATGCAGTCGCCAGGCTTCGCGCCTTCGACGTCAGCATGAATCGGTGAATAGTGAGGTGAAGGTGCGGGAACCGCCAGCGGAGCGGACGAAGGGTGGAGGTTGGGACTCGACGCCACCCGCCGATCGCGCGGCGCCCGTTTTCGGCGGCGAGCCCCGCCGTCAGGACGGGCTCGGCTCGATGTCGACCCGAATGTCTCGCCACTTTTCCTGGCGGAACCGGGCCACGCTCAGCGTGCAGCGGGTGGCGTGGCCCAACAGTATGGCCAGCCAGATGTCCGCGGGTTCCAATCCTCGAGTCGCCTGGAACGCGGCGCAAAGACCGAGGGGCACCACCACCTGCGAGACGATCGAGATGTAGAGCGGGCTTTTGGTGTCGCCCGTGCCTTGCAGTCCTCCTGTGTACGTGAGCGCCACCGTGATGAACAGCCCGGACAGGCTCAGGTATCTGAGGAGCTGCTTGCCGAGCCGCAGGACGACCGGATCGGTCATACCGAACAGCCCCAGCAGTTGTTGCGGGATCGCGAGGAAGAGGAGACCGATGGCCGCCGCTCCGCCGAGCCCGATCCAGGCCGCGATCCGGACGGCGTGCACGCTGCGCTCTGGGCGGCCGGCGCCCAAGTTCTGGCCGGCGACCGTCGCGGCGGCGCCCATCAGTCCGATCGAGGTCCAGGTGATGAACGAGAACAGCTCGGTGTAGGAGATGGCGTAGGCGGCCTGAGCTTCGGCGCTCTGCTCGAGCGATCCGACGAAACGGATCAGAAACACCCCGGCGACGTTCATCGCCACGCCCTGCAGGCCTGTCGGCAGCCCGAATCGGAACAGCTGTCGGATGATCGACCAGTCCGGCCTCCAGCTCATGCTCCGATGCAGCGTCACCACCAGCTTGTCGGAGAAGAAGAAATAGATGGCCACGGCGCTTGCGACTGTCCCCGCGATCACGGTGCCAAGCGCCGCCCCGGCGGTGCCGAGAGCGGGAACCGGTCCGAGACCCGGGATCAGGATTACATTCAGAACGACATTGAGGATCGTCATGCCGACGCCCAGACGGAGCGGAGTACGGGGATCGCCGGCCGAGCGCAGCGCGCCG
>JASFLD010000622.1:0-3183 GCA_050118275.1 Gemmatimonadales bacterium | reverse complement strand
CCACCCGCGTTCGGAGTCCCAGGCCTGGGCCCACACGTGACCGGTCTCCTCCACGCACAGCCAGCCCATGATTTCGCGCGCGGCCACGCCGGCGGCGCGGCACAGGGTGACGAAGACGTCGGCCTTGTCCCAGCAGTGGCCGTAGCCCTGCTCGAGTACGGTGGCGGTTCCATAGCGTGACCCGGTGACGTCGCCGCCGAAGCGAATGGTCTCGAAGACGCGACGGTGGATCTCCTCGATCTTCTTCGCCTCAGGCCACTCCGGGTCGACTCCCTCGAGTGCCTTCTTCACCAGGGGATGGTCGGTGGGCCACGCCGGCGTGGGGCGGGTGAGGTCGTACACCTTGACCGGTTCGGGCGGCCGGTACGAAGTGAAGGAGCGCACGTTCACCGTCGCCGTCACTGCCAGACGCGGGATGCCCTGCGTGCGCGGCAGATCCTCGAAGGTGAACGCGACGATGTCGCCGCGTTCCTCGCGCGAGGCCGGCGTCTCCGAGAACTGGTACGACGGCGCCCCATCCTCGGCACGCTGGTTTCCGAGAACGAGCACGTCGGAGAACTCGAATCGTCCTGCCAGCTCGGAGACATTACCTTCACCGATGATGGCATTGTAGAGCGCGTTCCAGGCCGTGTCGTCGCTCTTCGACAGCGGGGCCACGCCCGTCCTTAGTTCGATGGTGCGCCAGTAGGTGGGGCGGATGCCGAGCATGTCCTTGGCCTTGGCGGACACGCCGTAGTTGTCGCACAGGAACTCGTAGACCGCGTTATCGTCAAGGGCGTACTTCTGCGAGTTGGCTCCGCGGGCCGTTTTGAAAAAGTCGTACACTGTCCTCGCTTCGTTCGGGGACGTGCACACGACGATGTTCACCTGCAGCGGGATCCCGCCGGCGTCGATCTTGTAGTTGAAGATGGCCTCGAGTCCGGCATCGAAGCGGCGGCTGAATCCGGCCAGCGATGCGGGGTCGGCCTCGTACGTCGACTCGAGGCTCCAGCAGGCCGGGAGCATGGACGCGTCGATGCGGGCGGAGGCTTGTCCCGTTCCGGGAACCGTCACGGACGCCAGCAGCGCCGCCAGGAGGAGTGCTTGCGCGTATGGTCTCATGATACTCAGTACTCGATTCCGCGCTGCGCGTAGATGCCGGCGTTGAACGGGTGCTTGACTTCGCGCATTTCGGTGACGAGGTCGGCGAGTTCGATCAGCTCGGGACGAGCGTCGCGGCCGGTGAGGATGATGTGCAAGTCCTTGGGCTTCTTCTTCAGGGCATCGAGGACGACGTCGAGGTCGAGGTAATCGTAGGCGATGGCGTTGTTGATCTCGTCGAAGATCAGGAGGTCGTGCTCGTTCTTTTCGATGGCCTCGCGGCACGCTTCCCACGTTTTCCATGCCACCTCGCGGTCGCGCTCTTTGTTCTTCGTCTCCCAGGTGAAGCCCTCGCCCATGGGAACGATCTCGAAGTTCTCCAGCTTCTTCGCGCTCTCGAGCTCTCCGTATTCCCACGACCCCTTGATGAATTGGATCATCTTCACGCGAAAGCCCACACCACAGGCGCGAAACGCCGTGCCGATGGCGGCGGTGGTCTTGCCCTTGCCGTTTCCGGTGTGGACGATCACCAGCCCCACGCGGCGGCCCTTGGGGAATTTCTTCTTCTTCGCTTTCGAACGGGTGGTTTCGGCCATGGTGACTCACTACGTTGGAATTGCCTCGGCGACAACAATTGCTTATCATAAGCTACGTTACCCGCTTCGACCACACAACAAGGAAAACCGCCCGTGAAAACGATCTATCTCGACAACAACGCCACCACCGCCGTCGAACCGGAGGTGTTCGACGCCATGCGCCCCTACTTCGTGGACCACTACGGCAACGCCTCCAGCGTCCACCGCGTGAGCACCCAGGCGGCGGCGGGCTTGCGCGAGGCGCGCAAGACCATGGCGCGCGTACTGGGGTGCGACTCCGGGGAGGTCGTGTTCACGAGCTGCGGCACCGAGTCGGACAACACCGCCATCCGCGGCGCCCTGGAGGACTCGGGCGGCCGGCGGCACATCGTCACCACCGTCGTGGAGCACCCCGCGGTGTTGAACGTGGTGCGGGAGTTGGAGCGCCACGGCGCCACCGCCACGATTCTGGGCGTCGACGCCGACGGCGCCCTCGACCTCGACGAGCTGCGCGACTCGTTGCGCGACGACACCGCGCTCGTCACCATCATGACGGCCAACAACGAAACCGGCGTACTCTTTCCCATGGACGAGATCGCCGCCGTCGTCAAGGGGCGCGGCATTCCGCTCCACACCGACGCCGTGCAGGCCGCGGGCAAGGTGCCCATCGACCTCTCCCGCCTCCCCGTCGACATGCTGGCCATGTCCGCGCACAAGTTCCACGGACCCAAGGGCGTGGGCGCGAGCTTCGTTCGCCGCGGCGCACCGTTCCGCTCGCTCATGCTGGGCGGCGGTCAGGAACTCGGTCGCCGCGCCGGCACCGAGAACGTCGGCGGCGTGGTGGCCATGGCCATGGCACTCGAGCGCGCCGTGTCACGCCTCGACCATTACCAGACCGAAGTGCGGGGGCTGCGCGACCGTCTCGAGCGGGGACTCCTCGACGCGATACCCGACGCATTCGTCAACGGTGCCAACTCGCCGCGGCTCCCCAACACGTCCAGCATCTGCTTTCCCGGGGTCGACGCCTCCGCCATGCTGCTGCTCCTCGACGAGGCCGGCATCTGCGCCTCGGCGGGGTCGGCGTGCAAGTCCGGGTCGGGGTCGGCCTCGCCCGTCCTGGCCGCCATGGGCGTGTCGCCCGAGGACGCGCGCGGCATGATCCGCTTCTCGCTCGCCCACGACACCACTTCCGACGAGATCGATTATACCCTCGAGCACGTGCCCGCCATCGTCGAGCGCATGCGCCGCTCGGCGGCAAAATCCTGACCCGGTCCATGCAGGCCATTGACAGACAGTACGTTGCGCGATTCATTCGATTTACACTCCCGCTTCATTCGCACTTAATATTCCGCGCCTATCCTTCCCTTCGACGATTCGAGATGAGGTAGCTCGACTCGTTTCCGTACCCACTCGAATTACAGCGACAGAATTCGATCCGGATTGCGGGGGAAATCTGATAACCGACCCTATCAATCCTCCCCCCGCATCCGGATCACCAGGTTATCAGGCAAGGGGGTGGCCCGGCGAT
>JASFLD010000621.1:0-3183 GCA_050118275.1 Gemmatimonadales bacterium | reverse complement strand
CACGTATCCGGGCATCAGCGGGACGTAGACGCCCCCCAACGAACAGCGACCACATTGGGCGGTGACTAAGACCAAGGAGCCGATCCCCAGCCAGGCTCCGGGGGTTGCCAACGCCACCGATCGAGGTCCCGCCAACTCGGCGACTTCGTCGAGCACCGACGCGTACGCATCGGCCAGCGCCGCGACGTCGCGCTTGCCCGTTACTGAGAAATCGATCTGAGACATCACAGCGCCACTGCGATCACTGTCGGACGAAACTGGAGCGCTTCTCGGAGCGGCATTCCTGAGCAGCAGGCCCGACGCGACGACGAGGGCGACGCTAGCCGCGAGTTGGGTGACCGCCAGAAACTCCTGCAGGATCAACTCGCCACGGCCCGCGGTGCCGTCCGCGCCGGCCACGAGCGCTCCACTCAAGTCCGACCTTCTCAGCACGCCGGCCGCCGCCACGAGCGCGAAGGGCACCACACTCGCCATCGGAGCGAGAAACGCCGCCAGCACCAACCACGCACCGATGCCGCCCTGCGAACCCACGTGGAGGCCGGGCCAAGACAGCCAAGCCGACCTGGCACCCAACCGGCCGAGGACGAGGCCCAGCAAAGCGCCAGCCCCCGTCATCGCGACGCCTTCGGCCAGCAGGCGCTGCAGGAGACGCCGCCGCGTGGCGCCCACCGCCACGCGCAGTGCCAGTTCGGAGGTGCGCGCCGCCGCCCGAATCAGGACGAGGATGACGACCGTGAAGCACGCGATGACGAATGCCAACGCCGCCACCACGGCGAGGACTCCCAACATCCTCTCGAAATGGGCGGCCTGCAGTTGAGCCCCCGACCAGACGGGCCCGTGCCAGCCCGCACGCCATCCGGCGTCCCGAACGTACTCGGGGGCCAGAGCCGAAGTCAGTCGCAACGGACGCGGCGACTCGAGGCGCAGCAGGGAGAGTATCGCTGTGAGCACGCCGACGCCCGTTGCCAGCGAGAGCAGCGCTGGCACGCTGAAGCCGGGCTCGCGGGCGAGCGTTCGCCAGGCGAGGCGGATTTCCTGCAAGAAAGCAGTTCTCACTCGACCTCTCTGAGCTGTTCATTGGCGTCGGGCCGCATACATCGTATCGAAACCGCACCGGTACGTCTGACCTCGATCGTGAGGGACAGCACGCCGAACATGAGATGCTCAGCCCCCCTCGTCCAGTTGCTCGGTCGGGTCGACCCACGGCGCCTCCCCACCCTGCTTCTCCACCCCTAGCGGCGACGAGGCTCGTACATATTCTTGTCCGATATCCAGTACGAGAGACGCTCCAAAGGAACGGAGGAATCAGGTGAAGGATTCAGACTACGGGTTCAGGAAAGAGCTTCCCGGAACGCCGTTCGACAAAGCGTTGGACAACGTCAAAGAGGAGCTCAAGAAAGAGGGATTCGGCGTCCTCACCACGATCGACGTCAAAGCCATACTGAAAGAGAAGCTGGACATCGAGCACCGTCCGTATGTGATCCTCGGCGCGTGCAATCCTCAGCTCGCGCACCAAGCGTTGACCACGGACGATACCATCGGCATGCTGCTGCCCTGCAACGTCGTGGTCGCCGAGACCTCCGATGGTTCCGAAGTGGCGATCGCCCGGCCCAAGGCGATGCTCTCCATCGCGGGAGGCGAGGCACTCGGCACGTTCGCCGAGGACGCCGAGGTCCGCCTGAGCCGGGTGTTGGAGAGGCTCTGATCCGCCAGGGGGAGAAAGTCGGAGCCCGTCCGGTGCGGAGACGGGACGGGCTCCAGGCATTCGGTTTTTAGCAACGAACAACTCCCCGCCCCGTGCTGCCCTGGGGATCGCGCGGGCGTCTCAGGCCGCTTTCAGATCCGACGTGCAACTGGGACAGCGCGAAGCCTTGATCGGAATCTCCGTAGCGCAGTACGGGCACTCCTTCGTCGTCGGCTCGGCCGGTGGGGCTTCTTCTTTCCGCTGCAGCCTGTTCATCTGGCGTACCACCAGAAAGATGACGAACGCGACGATGATGAAGTCGAGCACCGTGTTCAGAAAGACGCCGTACTTGATGAGCGGTGCACCCGCCGCCTCCGCTTCCGCCAGCGAGGCAAACGTCTCGCCCGACATGTTGAGGTAGAGGTTCGTGAAATCGACGTTGCCCAGCAGCAGGCCGATGGGCGGCATGATCACGTCGTTCACCAACGACGTGACGATCTTGCCGAACGCCGCGCCGATGATGATGCCGATCGCCATGTCCATCACGTTGCCGCGCATGGCGAATTCCTTGAATTCCTTCAGCATGGTCGTCCCTCCGCGGTTGCCACCCGCCCGCCTGCCAGCGAGTCGGTCAGACACTCCTCGCTCGACGCGACCCGACCACCGCCCCAACGATACCCGGGGCCCACGCAAGCCATTAAGGCCAATGGCGGCCCCCTGGCCGGCTCGCCTCGGCGTAACATCAGTGGAGAACGACTGGCAGTGTAGCACAGGAGGGCAGCAGCAGCAATTCGGGCGGGAACTCGGCAAGATCGCGAATTCACGCTCAGGTTCCGAGTCCTCGACGGGACACTTGTGGCTCGACAAAAGGACCGCTGCCCCGAGTCCGGACGAGGCGGCGGTCCTCACTCGTATCACTACGTCAACTGGCGCTCGCGGCCGCCTCGCGTAGCAAGGCACGCGCGATCACCAACCGCTGGATCTGGTTCGTGCCCTCGTAGATCTGGGTGATCTTCGCGTCCCGCATGTACTTCTCGATCGGGTAGTCCTTGCAGTAGCCGTACCCGCCGAAAAGCTGCACGCAATCCGTCGTCACCTTCATCGCCACATCGGTGGCGAACAGCTTGCACATGGCCGAGATCTTGGTGATGGCCTTGTGCCCCGAGTCGATGGTCCGGGCGGCGGCGTGCACCAGTTGCCGTGCCGCTTCGATCTGGGTGGCCATGTCCGCCAGCATCCACTGGACCCCCTGGAACGAACTGACCGATTGCCCGAACTGCTGCCGATCATGCGTGTAGCCCAGCGCCAGGTCCAGCGCGCCTTGCGCCAAGCCCACCGCCTGCGCCGCGACGCCGGGCCGCGCACGGTCGAGCGTGATCATCGCATGCTTGAAGCCGCGGCCCTCGCTGCCACCCAGCAGGTTCTCCGCCGGCACCCGGCAGTTCTCCAGCTGGATTTCCACCACGGGGACGCAGCGGATGCCCAGCTTGTCCTCGTGC
>JASFLD010000620.1:0-3183 GCA_050118275.1 Gemmatimonadales bacterium | reverse complement strand
ACCTCCGCCAATGACGACGCCAGCGGCACAGCCAGTGTGCTCGAGGTTGCCCGGGCGCTCAACACGCTGATCGAGAGCGGCCGACTCCCGCGGCCGCGGCGCAACCTGCGCTTCTGGTGGGTGACCGAGATCTCCAGCCAGCGGCAGTACTTCGCCGACCACCGGGACGCGCATCGCGGGATGTGGGTGAACATCAACCAGGACATGGTGGGCGCCGACCAGGCGCAGGATGTGATGCGGGTGCAGAACATCACGCGACTGCCCGCGACGCGCTTCCACTTCTTCAACGACGTCGTCGAGTCGGTGATCGAGTACATGGTGAAGGGGAACACGGCGGAGCTGGCGCAGTTGCAGGCGGGCAGCGACTTCTATCCGGAACCGCACCTCTCGCACCTCGGCAGCCGCCACCGCTACAACGCGAAGATGATCTTCTTCCACAACAACACAGATCACATGCCGTTCAACGAGGCGCCGATTGGCGTGCCCGGCACGACGTTCACCAATTGGCCCGACAACTACATCCACTCCAGCGACGATCAACTGTGGAACATCGACCGAACGCAACTGGGTCGCAACGCGGCGGCGGTGGCGATCATGGCGTACGCCATGGCCAGCGCCGACAGCGCGTCGGTCCCGGCGCTGGCCGCGGAGACGATCGGCCGCGGCGAGGAGCGTTTGGCGCGGAACACACGTCTCGGCCTAACCTGGATCGCCACTTCCGCCGACAAGCGAGCCGCGCTCCGAGTGGCGCTCGACCAGGTTTGGTATGCGGCGCAACGCGAGCGGCTGGCGATCCGCTCGTTGGCGGAAGCGCACCCCAGCGCCCGGCGGACCATCGAGCGACAGCTCGAGGAGCTCGACCGTCGCGAGACGCAGGCGATGCACGAGGTCCAGCTTGCGTACCAGCAGGCGACGGGGCGCAACGTGCCCGGCTTCATTCCGTCCGAGATCGAGCGGCGATTGTCGCAACTCGAGCCGGCGCTGACCGGCGGCCCGGACGATTTCCTGGCCGGTCGACGGGTGATCGAAGAGGTGCGGGCCCTTCATTCCCTGATGGCCTTCGAGGTGTTGAACGCCGTGGACGGCGAGCGAACCGGGCTGGATATCTACCGCTACGTGGCGGCGGAAGCGCGCGAGGCGGGCGAGATATACTACGGAACCGTCACGGCCGACGCGGTACTCGAGTACCTGGAGAACGTCGCGGCGGCCGGACTGATCCGACTGCGCTGAGAGAGGCGGTCAGCAGCGATGCGTGAAGCGATAACTGCCGAGACTCGAGCTCGACTGATCGAAGTCGCCCGGGGCGATGCGCCGGCCGACACGTTGATCGAGAACGCGCGGCTCGTGAACGTCCGCTCCGGGGAGATACACGACGCCGACATCGCCATCTTCGCGGGCCGCGTGGCCGGCTTCGGCAAGTACGACGCGCGTGAGACGGTCGATGTAGGGAGGCGGCACGTCTGTCCCGGCCTGATCGATGCGCACGTGCACATCGAGTCCAGCATGGTGACCGTGCCCGAGTTCGCCCGGGCCGTGGTTCCGCGGGGCACGACGGCCGTGGTCACCGATCCGCACGAGATCGCGAACGTCCTGGGCGTGCCCGGTATCCGTTACATGCTGGATTCCAGCGAGGACCTGCCGTTGCACGTCTTCGCCATGGCGTCGTCCTGTGTGCCGGCCACCCACATGGAGACGGCTGGCGCCACCCTGAGCGCCGGCGACATCGAGGGTCTGTTCCAGCACCCGCGCGTGATCGGACTGGCGGAGGTGATGAACTTTCCCGGCGTCTTTCTCGGCGTCCCCGAGGTGCTGGCCAAGATCGAGGCCGCCGGCGATCGTCCCGTCGACGGACACGCGCCGGGATTGTCCGGCCTGCCGCTCAACGCCTACGCGGCGGCGGGCATCGGCTCGGATCACGAGTGCACACGCCTCGAGGAGGCACGCGAGAAGCTGCGGCGCGGCATGCATATCTTCATCCGCGAGGGCACGACGGCGCGCAATCTCAGGACGCTGTTGCCGCTGGTCACGCCGGCGAACTCGGCCTATTGCTCGTTTTGCACCGACGACCGTCATCCGGAAGACCTGCTGAGCGAGGGGCACATCGACGCGCTCCTGCGCCTGGCGATCGCCGAGGGCCTCGACCCGATCACGGCCATCCAGATGGCGACGATCAACACGGCGACGTACTTCGGGCTCCGCGGACTGGGAGAGTTGGCGCCTGGCTACCGCGCCGACCTGGTAGTGTTCGAGGATTTTCGGGATTTCCGGGCGCGGACCGTGTTCGTCGACGGCCGGGTCGTGGCGGCGGGCGGCGAATACCTCGGCCCGCGGCTGGCGGCTCCCCCACCGCCGGGAAGCGGCGTACGAGTCAAATGGGAGGCCGTCGATCTGAGCGTTTCGGCGGAAGGCGGTCAGCGTGTGCGTGTCATCGAGGCCATACCGGGTCAGATCGTCACCGGTCAGAGCGTCGAGGAGTTGCGAGTCGAGGATGGCCGCCTGGTTCCGGATCCCGAGCGTGACCTGCTGAAGATCGCCGTGATCGAGCGTCACCGCGCCAGCGGCAACGTGGGCATCGGATTCGTGCGGGGCTTCGGGCTGAAGCGGGGGGCCATCGCCTCGACGGTGGCCCACGACAATCACAACATCGTGGCGTTGGGCGCCAGCGACGAAGACATCCTACACGCCGCCCGCGTCGTCGCCGACAGTGACGGCGGACAGGTGGTGGTGGCTGACGGGGAGGTCCTCGCCGTGGTACCGCTGTCCATCGCGGGCCTGATGTCGGCGCTTCCTCTGGAGGAGGTCCGGGACAGGGTCGAGGCCTTGGGGCACGCGGCCCGCGAACTGGGAGGCACCTTACCGGACCCGCTGATGACGATGTCGTTCCTGGCACTGGCGGTGATCCCCGAGTTGAAGATCACCGACAGGGGATTGGTCGACGTCACCGAGTTCGCGCTGGTGCCCCTGCACCACCCGGGGGCGTAGGAATTCGAGTTTACAAAGAACCCGTGTGCCGTATTATTCCGGTGCCAGCTGACTCCAGGTGACAGTTCCTCGCGGTGCGCAGGCCCCCGAAGGCTTCTAGCCGCCGATGCGGCCAGGTGCCGGTTTCAAGACAACCGGATGCGATCGCCCGCGGTCGGCGCGCAGCATGGCGCCACCGGCGGGATGCGTAACACAGGAGGA
>JASFLD010000619.1:0-3198 GCA_050118275.1 Gemmatimonadales bacterium | reverse complement strand
CATCGCCCACTCCTCGTAGGCGCCCCAATCGCCGCCGACCACCCAGGCTCCATCGGGCAGTCGAGCCCGGGCCCGGTCCACCCGCTCGGCCAGCGCCTCCGCATCCGACACGTCCAGCAGGTTTACTCCGAGCAGGAGTTGACCCGCGTTGTCGAAATGCGTGTGGCTGTCTATGAAGCCTGGAACGACGAACGCGCCATTCAAGTCGACCACGACCGTGCCCGCGCCGCGATGCCTCCACACTTCACCCCGGCTGCCGACAGCCAGAATGTCGTTCCCGCGTATCGCCAGCGCTTCCGCCAAAGGCCGCTCGTCCTCCAAGGTGAAGAACTTCCCGCCGGCCAAAATCACATCGGCCGTGGCATCCGGCGCCGCACTACGACACGTGGTCTGAATCCCCACCAGTACGGCGGCGAGCGCGACCGCCATCAGCAACATCGAGTTACGCATCGGCGCCCCCCGCAGGTTGCAAATTGGATTGTCGGCAGATAAATGTAGGCGTAAAACACACTCGTGACAGGGCGGGCAACGTGAGACGAAGAGAGATGCTCAGGTCAGTGGCTGCGGCCGGCGCGGCAATGGCGTTCCCAGTATCCCGGAGCGACGTCGCGGCTGCCAGTACCCCGTCGAGACCACCAGGCGATCAAGCGATCGACCCGCTACCGGACTCCGTGTATCGGGAACGCTTGCAGCGCGCCCAGGCGGCGATGGATGAATACGACTACGCAGCGGTCTTTTGCGAACCGGGGACGAACTTCGCCTACCTCGCCGGGGCCAGCTTCGGCCGCAGCGAACGCTTGTTGGCATTGATCCTACCGCGGCGCGGCGAACTAACGGTTGTCGCGCCGAGCTTCGAGGTCGAGCGAGTCGAACGCTCGCTCGCGCTGCACCCCGGCATACGCGGTTGGCGCGAGGACGAGAATCCACACCGCCTCGTAGCTGAAGTCTTGGCCTCGGCCGGCCGAGGTCGCGTCGGAATCGAACCCAGCACGCGTTTCGGGGTCGTGTCTCAACTCCGGGATGTCATGCCGGATCGCGAATTCGTCGATGCGACCGGCCTGTTCACCCGCCTTCGGATCGTCAAGGCAGATGAAGAGCTTGCACTGATCCGGAGCGCGATTTCGATCACGCAGAGGGCGATCGCGGCGACGTTCGCCGGCCTCCAGCCCGGCATGACCGAGCGCGATGTCGCGGATCACCTGAGCGAACAGATGGCGCGGGATGGTGGACGTGGCGGCGGCCTGGTGCAGTTCGGCCCGAACAGCGCTCTGCCACACGGCGGACCTGGAGTCGCCACACTTGAAGCCGGAACCCCCGTCCTCATCGATGCCGGTTGCCGGGTTCACGGCTACACGTCTGACATCACTCGTATGCACTTCTTCGGTGACGAGCCTTCACCTCGATATGAGGAAGTCTTTAACACCGTTTTCGCCGCCCAGACCGCCGCTTGCGAAGCAGGTCGCCCGGGAATGGAGTGCCAGCAGTTGGACCGAATCAGCCGCAGGATCATCGAAGAAGCCGGTTACGGCAGCTACTTCACTCACCGTCTGGGGCACGGGATGGGAATGGACGGGCACGAACCGCCTTACCTGGTCGAGGGAAACCGCCGCCAGCTCGAGCTCGGCATGGTGTTCACGATCGAGCCCGGAATCTACCTGCCGGACCAGTGGGGGGTTCGTATCGAGGACGATTTCGTGGTCGGCGAGAATGGGCTGGAGCCGCTGAGCACGCGAACCTCGCCCATGTAGAACGGCCGTTCGAAGCTTCCTTGACGGGCTGGAGCCAGATCGAGATATTCGCCGCTGTCTTGAACGACCACTTCAACCTGGAAGCATCCGATGAAGTTCGAGCTAACCACGCATCTGTCGCCGGAAGAGGTCATTCGGCAGGCCGAAGAATACTACCAGACGAAGACGGGCATGCAGGTTCAAGAAAAAGGCGACGATCGGCTGGAGTACTCCGGTGCAATCGGGGTCGCCAGAATCGCGGCATACCGCGAGCACGGTCACACGACGGTTCACGTGGAAACGGATCGCGGGGTCGGCTTCGACGTCACCGACGTCACGCTGCGCTTCCTGTACTCGATCCCCCATGTCTGAAGCTGCAGGAACGAGGGCGAACACGAGGGTGCCGTACGGGCACCCCATCGCACTATTGCTCACTCTTTACGGCTCCGACCACCCCAAGGAAACACGAGATGGCTGAAGCAACCCTGCGAGTTCGCGTCACAGTACCCGATCTCTGGCGCGAGCAAAAGATGGAATTCGCTCCGGACACGCCAGTGAGCGAGGTCAAGCAAAAGGCCCTGCCGGCACTCCTGCGGCGGAACGATGTCGACCCTTCCGCCTACTACGTCGAGTGCTTCGAGAAGGAGATCCTCGACGAATCGCGCACCTTGGCCGATCTCGCGGTGCCAGCCAACGGAGTCATACTACTGCGGCCGTACGACGTGGATCATCCGGCTCCGTTCAACGGCTAGCGGTCGGTCTGGGATACAAGCGCTCAGTCCCGCCTGCGCCTCTGGACCCAAGAAGCTATGGGGTGAGGTAGCGTCTTCATCACCCAGGCCATCAAGCGCCAACGCCTCGTGACGTAGACATGCCGCCTGCGCTTGCGGATCGCCTCGTAAATCTGCCGAGCCGCCACCTCCACCGGCGCGACCCAGAACATGTCGACCCTACCATCCGTCATCGGAGTCGAGACGTATCCGGGCTTCACATCCGTAACACGGATGTCGACTCCCAGGCGATCGGCCCGGAACTGTAAAGCCTCCAGATATGTCGAATCGAAGGCTTTCGAGGCGCTGTAGGCGGTCGTCACGCCACGCAAAGCCGATACCGATGAGATGCCGACAATGTGGCCCGTGCCACGCTCCACGAAGTACTCCATCGCCGACCTGGCCATCGCGACAAACCCCACCACGTTCACCGCCAGGATCTCGAACTCCTCTTCCCAACTCGGCTCCGACGTCCCTACGCCCGAGTTGATAACGATGAGGTCCACATCCCCCATCTCGACCAGCAACTCCTGCAGCGCTTGCCGGGCCTGGTGCACGCGCGTCAGGTCCAGCTGCTTGACTAAAGTCCTGCCGGGAAGCTGGACCTGAAGCTCTCTCATCAATGCCGTGTTACGTCCTGCTAGGCCAAGCTCGTAACCGTTCTCCGCAAGCATCTTCGACAGAGCACGTCCGATACCGGT
>JASFLD010000618.1:0-3199 GCA_050118275.1 Gemmatimonadales bacterium | reverse complement strand
ACCAACATCGCCGCGCTGCGATTGCCGCGGGAAAAGCGCCTCTATCCGAGGGCGTGGGCCGTCGGCGGACTGATGAGCTGCGCCTTTCTCGCGTTCTGGGTGGATCCGCGCATCTGGGTGGTCGGGATCGGCGTGCTGGCCGTTGGCGTGGTTTGGCATCTCCTCGCGCGGCGGCTGAGTCTATTTCAGCAGAACCATGCGCCGGGAGATGGTTTGTGAGTTCCATTGCAGCCGGTAGAAATAGACGCCGGTGCCGACCTCGGCGCCGTAGCGATTGCGCCCGTTCCAGGTCACGGTGTAGCTCCCCGATCCCTTGGGTCCGTCGACCAGACGCGCGACCAGGCGACCCCTGACGTCGAAGACACTCAGCTTCACGCTTCCTGACCCTGCCTTGTTGGGAATGGTGAAGGTGATGCGCGTGCTGGGGTTGAAGGGGTTGGGAACGTTGCGACCCAGCGACAGACCCGCCGGCGTGGTGCCGGCGTCGGTGGTGGTCGTGGACTGCGGCGCCTGCAGCTTGCTTGCATACACGCTCGCGGGCACACCCACGGTGCCGGTGAAGTAGACGGCGCCATTGTCGTCCACGAAAACGCCGTTGCCGCGGTTGGCCGATCCCGAGGGAATGCTCAGGGTGTAGTCGAGATGCGTGCCATTGTCGCTGAGTTTGCACACGACGATATCAGCGCTGAACTCGGTATCGCTGAGCGGAAAGTCGGCAGAAACGGTGTGGCCGGCCACATAGGCATTGCCGCTGCCGTCGAAAGCGATATCGCGGGCGACGTCGACGGTGGTTCCACCGATGAACGTGCTCCAGATCACACCGCCTCCCGTTGTGGAGAGCCTGGTGGCGAAGAAGTCCTCGCAGTTGAAGGTGCCGCCGAAGGGGACGTCGCAGCCGTTCACCGCGCCGACGAACGTTTCCTGGAAGGCACCGGACGTGGTCGGGAAGTCGGGTGAATCGGTGGCTCCGGCCAGGTAGACGTCGCCGCCGGCGTCGGTGCGCATGCCGCCGAGCTGTTCCGACTCGGAGCCGCCGATAAAGGTGCTGAAGAGCAGCGTTGCGCCGTCGGCGGAGAGTTTGCTGACGAAGATGCTGCGACGGGTGGCATCAATCTCGTTTGCCAGCGGGAAGTCATCGGCGGTGGTGCGCCCGGCGATGATGATGTTGCCGTCGCCGTCGAGACCGATGCGATCACCCCAGTCGTCCTGCGTGCCGCCGAAGTAGGTGCTGTAGAGAATTGTGTTGCCGCCCGCGGAGAGCTTCATGATAAAGGCGTCCTGGTACGAGTAGAGCGGAAAGCTCGGTTCGCCCTGGTAGGCACCGGGCGTCGTCGGGAAGTCCGTCGAACCGGCCACGCCGGTAAGGTAGATGCGGTCGGCGGCGTCGATGGCAATGCCGCCTGCCGAGTCCACATAGTCGCCGCCGATGAAGGTACTGTAGAGCAGGGACCCGTCGGATGCGGCCAGCTTCAAGAGGAATACGTCGCGGAAGCCCGTGAGCGTGTCGTCCATCGCATCCAGCACCGGGAAGTCCTGCGAATCCGTGAAACCGGTGACCCACACGTCGCCGGCCGAATCGAGGGCGAGTCCGGTGGCGTAGTCGTGGTCACTGGCCTCGATGGTGTAGTTCCAGACCTCGTTGCCCTGTGCGTCGAGCTTGACCACCAGGATATCCAAATGGGCACCATCGGCATAGTAGGAGCCGATGAGGAAGGTGTTGCCGTTTCCGTCCACGACCACGTCGTGGGCGTGGGCGAGTTCATACCCCGGAATCGACGTCTCGTAGACGACGGCAGGGGGCTGCGCCATCACGATGCCGCCCGGGGCGAACAGGACGGCGATGGCGAGAATCAGGGGAATTCGGCGCTGCACTGGCGTCTCCTTTCGTTCCTGCGGCGTTGGTGTGGGAGTGCGATCGGTGGATGGCGGCCGCTCGTGGGGTGGATAGTGTATCTACGTGGCGGTCGGCAAAATGTGACCTGGAAATGCCTGAAGTAAGTTTACTCCTATGCTATCGTGTCCGGAAAAACGAGAGCCCGAAGGGAGCAGTCCTGTGAACGCTATCGACGACTTCAAATCGGCCCAGAACCGACTCTTGCAGCGGGTCGGCGTCCAAGCGGAATCGCGCTTTGTGGATGTCCCCGCCGCTTCCGGGGGGGGCGTGCTCACGGCCGGGACCGGTGGACCAGCGAGTCGTCGAGTTCCTGCGCCGACACGCCGGTCAGGGTGACTGTGGTGGACAAGATTGGAATTCGACGGCGTTGGTGCGTGGCATCTGCTGCACTACTCGTCATCATCATGATGCGAGGCGTTGCGGCGAGTGCGTCCCTCGATGTCTCGGCCAGCCATCGCACGCGTTACGAGCACCTCGAGAACCCCTTCGCGGGTCCCGCGCGGGAGCTCGACGGGGCGCTCTTTCTTCGCACTCTGGCCGCCGCCACGGTTCATTTCGAGCCGATACAGGCCACCGTGGAGCTCGCCGACTCGCGCGTGTACCTCGCCGACGATGACGTCCCACTGAGTACGAGCCACGTAGACGCGGTCGAGGTTCTTCAGGCGTTAATCGGTGCCGACGTCCGCGACGCGTTCGCCGCGGGCGCGAAGGCGGACATTCGGGCGGGGCGCATGACCATCGATGTGGGGAGCCGCCGTCTGGTTGCGCGCAACAACTTCCGCAACACCATCAATGCCTTCACCGGGATCGATGCCCGGTGGCAGGGAGCCGGCGGCACGGGGGTGCGGGGACTCGTGGCGATGCCGGTCGAGCGGCGGCCGGCAGCGCGCGGAGACCTGGCCGACAACGACATCCGCATCGATCGTGAGATGACGGACGTGTTCTTGTGGGGGGGCTTTTGCGAATCGGATATCCGTTCGGTGCATTCGGAGCTGTATCTCTTCGGACTCCACGAGGACGACTCCCACAGAACCCCCACGCGCAATCGAAACCTCCTCACCTACGGTGCGCGCGCCATCCGTGAACCACAAAAGGGGCGCATCGGCTTCGAAGTCGAGGCGACGCTGCAGACGGGAACCTCGCGGGCGTCCACCCGGTCCACCGACACCATCGATCTCAATCACCTAGCCTGGTTTGCTCACGCCTCGCTGGGCTATTGCGCGGATATGGCGTGGAGCCCGCGGCTGCGCGTCGCCTACGACTATGCCAGTGGCGATCGCGATCCCGGCGACGACGACCAGGGGC
>JASFLD010000617.1:0-3199 GCA_050118275.1 Gemmatimonadales bacterium | reverse complement strand
TCTTCACTCAACTCCATACGCGCTACTTGTTGGCCGAGGTCCTGCACACCGCCGGTCGCGAACAGGAGGCGTTACGCTGGTTCGCCTCGCTGGGCGGGACGTCGGACCTCGCGCTCAGCTACGTAGCCCCGGCGCACCTTCGGCGTGCCGAAATCTATGAACGACTGGGCGAGGACGAGCAGGCCGCTCTCCACTACCATCGCTTCGTCACCTTATGGAAGGAGTGCGACCCCGAGCTTCGCCCGCTGGTGGAGGAGGCGGAGCGGCGGCTGGCGCGCCTGACCGGAGAGCGAGCCGCTCCGTAGCCGCCGACCAGGACGATGCCCAAACTCGCGACCTCCCGCCTAGCTTCCGCTGGATGGGGCCGGTTGCTCGAGCTCGACGAGCTCACGGAGGCGGTGCGTTTCTTCGACACGCTTCTGTACACGCGCGCCCAGACGCAGGCTGAGTATTATCTAGGAGAATCCTACGAAGGGCCTGGCGAGGAGGAGCGCGCTCGACTGCACTACGCGCGCTTCGTGCGCTGGTGGGAGGACGCCGATCCCGGGCTGCGTCCCTGTGGGAGCAGGGCCGCCGGGCGTTGGAGCGCCTGGTCGGCGAGCCGCGCCGCGGCTGATCGGGCTTGTCCCCTGCAATCGCGCTCGCAATCACAATCACAATCACAATTAGGGAGGTTGCATGCTAGTTCGTCACGTCCATACGCTCGTTGGTATCGCCATCGCCGTCACAAGCTTGGGGGGCTGCGGTCCGGCCGAGCGCGCCGCGGAAGAGGAGGCTTCCACGCCGCCGTCCGCCGGGTCAGCCATGGGCGGAGATGTAGTCGAGGTGGTGGCCGCCGACTACTCCTTTCAAGTGCCGGCCGAGATCCCGTCCGGCTGGGTCACCTTCAACTTCAGGAACGATGGCGCCGAGCACCACTTCTTCCTGCTCAGTCGACTGCCGGCCGGCAAGACGTTCGAGGACTACCGGGCGGATGTGTCGGTGCCGTTCGAGGAAGTATGGGAAGAGCTGATGGCGGGCACCGTGGACAAGGCCGGGGCGGGGCAGATGCTGGGCCGGCTGTTGCCGGGGTGGTACGCCTCCGTCCAGGTGATGGGCGGGCCGGGGCTACTGGCGCCGGGCCGGTCGGTACGCACGACGGAGCGGCTGGAGCCGGGCGACTACGTGATGGAGTGCTACGTCAAGACGGCGGACGGCACATTCCACACGGCGCTGGGGATGATGCGGCCGCTCACTGTGACCAGCGCCGCTTCCGGCGGGTCGCCGCCCGCGGCGGACATCGAGATCGCGCTCTCCAACTCCGAGATCGCAGTGCAGGGCGCGGTGACCCCGGGCCATCATACCGTGGCGGTCAACTTCTTGGAGCATCCGGAGTTCGGGTTGGGCAACGACGTCCACCTGGTACGCCTGGACGACGAAACGAGCCTGGACGACGTGATCCCGTGGATGGACTGGATGAATCTGAACGGGTTGCGGGCGCCCGCCCCGGCCGAGTTCCTGGGCGGCACGCAGGAGATGCCGGTGGGCTACACCGCGTACTTCACGGTCGACCTGCAGCCGGGCCGCTACGCCTGGATCGCCGAGTCGGGCGCCGCCCGGGGCCTGGTGAAGGAGTTCACCGTAGAGTGAGCCGGCTTCAGTCTTCGTCGCCGGCGTCGGCGGCGGTCACGCGGCCCAGCGCCGCCCAGTCGGCCTCGCCCCAGCCGCGGGCCATGGCGGACAGCAACCGGTCATGCAGCGCGCTGCCGAACGGCATGGGCACCGCCGCCTCGTCGGCGGCGCGCAGCGCGTAGCGCACATCCTTCAGCCCGTGCTCGAGGGCGAACCCGGCCGGCTCGTAGCGGCGGCCCTCGATCATGCCGCCGTAGCCCTGGTAGATAGGCGAGGCGAACAGTTTGCCGGCCATGGTCGCGTGGAACATCCCGGTGTCGATCCCGTGGGCACGGACCAGGGTGTAGGCTTCGGCCATCGCCTCGATGGCGGCGGCCAGCATGAAGTTGCCGGCCAGCTTCATGACGTTGGCCAGCTGCGGGTCGGCCCCGACGTGGATCACTTCCTGTCCCAGCAGGTCGAAGGCGGGCCGGCAGGCGTCGATGGCGTCGTCGGCGCCCGCCGCCACTATCCTGAGGGCGGCCTTCTCGGCCATGTCGGGCCGGCCGAATACCGGAGCGGCGACGTAGCGCTGGCCGCGCTGTGCGTGGGCGGTTGCCAGACGGCGCGAGCAGTCGGCGCTGATCGTCGTCATCGAGGCATGGGTCGACCCCTCGGCCGCGGCCGCAGCGGTCCCGTCGTCGCCCAACACGACGGCCTCGACGGCGTCGTCGCCGGAGAGCATCGTGATGATGAGGTCCGCGCCTTCCGCCGCCTGCAACGGCGAGTCTGCCACTTCGACGTTCTCGAGCGATTCCGTCTTCTTCCGGGTTCGGTTCCAGACGACCAGGTCGTGGTCGGAACGAGCGAGGTTGTGGGCCATGGGAAGGCCCATGCTGCCGAGTCCTAAAAATGCTATTCGCATAATGTAGGCATACTATCTGCCGGTCGCGCGTCCTGGCTATCGATAGAATCCCGATGTTCGCTATCGAGGAATTCCGGTCTCGGTCGTGGAAGTATTCCGGGTGTGACGTCGCCGGCGCGCTCGGCACATCCGGGCTCCATGCCTGTCAACGCGCCCGGCCAGGGCTCAGCGACTCATCTGGGAACGCCGGTCTCGAGTATCCGTAGCGCCCCAGGGTAGCGACGTGCGGCTTCGGCGCGGACTCATGGGCGGCCAGGTTTTGTTGCATCTAATTGCCATATGTGGCATATTAGTGCCATGCAATTTTCCGAGCTCCTAGATACAGTTGCCGACCTCCCGCTCTTTCGCGGCAGCCTGCTCCTGGCTGGCGACCGGGACGCCGCCGATGTGCGACGCCAACTCTCCCGCTGGACGGCGTCGGGCAAGATTCTGCAGCTGCGCCGGAACGTCTACGTCCTCGCTTCACCGTGGCGAAGGGTGCAGCCCCACCCATTCCTCATCGCCAACGAGCTCCACCGCCCCTCGTACGTGAGCCTCCAGTCGGCGCTGGCCCACAGTGGGATGATCCCGGAAGCGGTGCCGACGACCACATCCGTCACCACGGGCCGTCCCGTGGCGCTCGAGACGCCGCTCGGCCGATACACCTATCGTCACATCGCGCCGGCGGCCTTTTTCGGATACGAG
>JASFLD010000616.1:0-3203 GCA_050118275.1 Gemmatimonadales bacterium | reverse complement strand
ACGGCCTGGCTCGCGCGGTATGACGACTCCTTCTTGAGCGCATCGCGCATCCACTCTCGCCGTCGCTCGAGCGGTTCGTTCACGAGCGCGCGCCCGTCGAGGTAGAGGCAGTCGAAGACATACGCCACCGCGGGGTGCTTGCGGCGCGCGCGTTCGACGGCGCCCTCGGCGGTCTGGCGCATGCGGTTGATGACGTCTTTGAACACGGGGCGGCCGTCGTCGTCGAGGCACACGATCTCGCAGTCGAACAAGCCGCAGGTGGCGCGAAACGATTCCTCCGCGACGGTGAGCTCGGGAAAGGCGGCGGTGATGTCGTTGTGGTTGCGCGTACGGATTCGCACCGTGCCCTCGTCGAGCGCGACCAGGGCGCGGATGCCGTCCCACTTGACCTCGTAGATCCAGTCTTCGCTCGCGGGCACCTTCGTGTCGAGCTTCGCCAGCATGCACTCGATGTTGTCGTGGAGGTAGTCGACTTGGGGCGTGTCCAGGCGCTCGAGGAGCCACTCGTTGCCGCGGGTCTGATAGGTGCGGTACTCGCCGGTGAGCTGGCGGCTCTGCAGACGGAAGTAGAAGCCGTCCTTCTTCTGCTTGGTGATGTCGTAGCGCCCGAGCGCGTAGAGCCACATGGTGCCGCCGCCGTATTCGCCCTTCGGAATCTTTCCCTCGAATGTGAGGTACTCGATGGGGTGGTCCTCCGTCTGCACGGCCAGGCGCTTGATGCCGGGGCGTGGGGGGAGCCCCTTGGGCACGGCCCACGACCTGAGCGCGCCGTCCTGCTCGATGCGCAGGTCGTAGTGGAGCCGGGACGCGTGGTGGCGATGCACGACAAAGTTGGTGCCGGGTTCGCCGAGGTCACCGGGGCCGGGCTCCGGAGTGCGTGAGAACTCGCGCTTTTTCGCGTAGGCTTCGAGTTGTTCCGGCGTCTTGTACTTTTTCGACTTCGGGTGCGCTTTCCTCTTTGCCGGCGCCTTGCGATGGGTATGGAGCTCGACGGCGTAGACGCCGATCGCCTCCCACACGTCGCCGGCACTGCGCACGATGTCGGGGACGTTGCGAATGTGGAAGTCGCCGACGCCGCCGATCTCGTGGAGATCCTCCCAGCGCAGCGGCATCGACACGGTCGCGCCGGGAAGGCCGCGCGCGCTGTAGGGAGCGACGATGGTCTGCGAAGGTCGATTGCGGTAAATGTCGATCAGGATCTTGCCGCCGCGGGCGTCTTTGTGGATCTTGAGCGTGCAGTGCTTGGAGTTCGATTTCACGAACGGCTCGGCGATCTGCTTCGAGGCCTGAAACACCGCATCGAAATCCCACTTCGGTTCGATGGGGACGACGATGTGCAGCCCCTTGCGCCCCGTGGTCTTGACGAAGGCGTGGTAGCCGAGCGCCTCCACCTGTTCGCGCAGAGCCAGCGCAGTGTCGGCGATCAAGCCCCACTCGGTGCCGTCGGGCGGGTCGATGTCGAAGACGAAGTAGTCGGGGTGGTCACGGTGATGCACGCGGCAGTGCATCTGGTGCATCTCGATGCACGCCAGGTTGGCGAGCCACACCAGCGAGGCCTCCTCGGTGGCGACCATGTAGTTGATCGACTTCTCGTCGTCACCGATCTCGGCCTGCTCGATCCATTCCGGCGTCCATCGCGGCAGGTTCTTCTGGAAGAAGCGCTCGCCGTGGATGCCGTCGGGATAACGCACCAGCGACAACGGCCGGCCTTTGATGTGGGCGAGGATGGTGGGTGCGATGGCGAGATAGTATTGCACGAGTTCGGCCTTGAGTACCTCGTCCTCGGGCCATAGCACTTTTTCGAGGTTGGACAGCTCCAGCTTGCGCTTTCCCACCTGAACGTATTGGCTGGACTTCGCCATGGAGCGATTATACCATCCAAACAATCCCGGGGCCGCCCGTTTCCCTTCCCAGGCATCCGCATCTTCGCCCCGGCGAGGTCGCCCGTCGAGCAGGCCGCGTCATGCGGGAAGGACTCCATGAGACACCGCAATCGAAACATCTTCGTGTACATGTTGGCACTGGCGTCCGTCGTGGTGGCATTCATTGCGGCGCCCGCCCGGGCCGACATGTCGAACAGCCGCATCGGGCTCCACGTCATCCGACTCGAGCCCGAGGGCAGCGACGCCGAAGATTTCTCCGAGGCCGCATGGGGCGGCAACGTGGAGGCGGTAATCGTACCGCCCGGCGTGTGGGATGCGTTCGCATTTCAGGTGGGTTTCGAAGGCGCCGAGCTCGACTCGAAGACGATTCACTTCATCAACCGCACGACCGGCCTGCGCACGGAACAGCAGACCACCCAGACCTTCCTCCGCCTCTTCGCCGGCGGTCGCATCGGCCACCAGGGGCACGGGACATTCCGCCCCTATGCGGGTGCGAATATCGCCCTCAACATATTCACCATTAACACCGACGTCGTCATACCCAACGACGCTGACCCCGACAACGAGATTCGTCAGGACCTCGACGAGAATACCGAGACGGCATTCGGGTTCGACGTCGTTCTGGGGACCGAATTCAACTTTTCCGACGCGTGGTACATCGACATCGGGGGCAAGTACATCAAGACCTTCAACGTGCCCCAGCAGCTCGGCGAAGAGGCCAAGAAGATCCACCCGCAATACATCGAGATCTATGCCGGTGCCGGCGTCACCCTCGGCTTTCTTTCCCGTCAGGATTGATCGAAACGGAGGCGTGCGCGCATGAACCTGTACGCGGGAACGAGCGGTTATAGCTACAAAGAGTGGAAGGGGGCGTTCTACCCCGAGAAGATCTCGCCCAGGGACATGCTCGCCGACTACGCAAGCAAGCTGCCGGCGGTCGAGATCAACAACACCTTCTATCGCCTCCCCAAGAAGGACGTCCTCGAAACTTGGGCGGAACAGGTGCCGGATGGGTTTCGCTTCGTGCTCAAGGCCTCGCGCCGCATCACCCACTTCAAACGCCTCAACGACACCGGCGAACTCCTCGACTACCTGTTCGATACCACCGAGGTGCTGGGGAAACGCCTCGGCGTGGTGTTCTTCCAGCTGCCGCCCAACTTCAAGAAGGACGGCGAACGTCTCGGCGCATTCCTCGAGGAACTGCCCGACCACGTGCCCGTCGCCTTCGAATTCCGACACCCGAGCTGGTTCGACGACGACATCCTCGATCTCCTGCGCGAACACAACCGCGCGCTGTGTCTGGCCGACGCCGAGAGCGAC